>JAISPE010000399.1 GCA_031275145.1 Prevotellaceae bacterium
CTTTTCATGGAGCAGCAGGCTTTGTTACAGGGTCAAAACACCTGATAGAATTGAATGACGGCACAAAAATACTTTTAGACTGTGGAATGTTCCAGGGTCATGGTAAAGAGACCGAAACGCTGAATCGCACATGGGGTTTCAATCCTGCGGAAATCACCTGCGTAATACTCTCGCATGCGCATATAGACCATTCGGGACTGATTCCGAAACTAATCAGGGACGGGTTTAAAGGCAAAATCTACGCAACTCCCGCAACGGTAGATTTGACGGAGATTCTTCTCTACAATTCGGCATATATTCAGGAAGCCGATATAATCTTTCTGAATAAAAGGCGTAAAAAAGAGGGACAGCCGCCGCTTGAAGTCCTGTATACGGAGGAAGACGCAAAAAAATCGATGTCCCATTTTGTACCTGTTGCCGGCTCGTATCCCTTCCCCGTACGGAACGATATTTCGCTGTCGCTCTACGAAGCCGGACACATACTCGGCAGCTCGACCGTTTTCCTGAGAATAAAGGAAAACGGGAAAATCACCAGTATCGCTTTCAGCGGAGATGTTGGACGCTATGGCGATCCTATCCTGCGATCGCCGCAATCGTTCCCGCAGGCGGACTATATCATCATCGAATCTACTTATGGCGACAGACTGCATCAGGAATCGGACACTTACGCCAACGAGCTCAAAAAGCATATCAGGGAAACCTGTCTGGAAAAAGGCGGAAAACTGATTATTCCCGCTTTCAGCGTAGGCCGTACACAGGAGATTCTCTATGCCCTCAACGAGCTTGAAATCAATGAGGAATTGCCTCCGATAGATTATTTTGTCGACAGTCCGCTGTCCATCGAAGCCACCGACGTTGTCAAACGTCACCCCGAATGTTTCAACAAGGCAGTCATCAGATTAATGAAAACAGACTTTGATCCGTTTGATTTCAAAGGATTACATTATGTCAAGGATGCTGCCGAATCGAAACGGCTGAACGAATACAGTAAACCCTGCGTCATTATCTCCGCATCGGGAATGGCGGAAGCAGGACGAGTCAAGCATCATATCGCCAACAGTATAAGCAAGAAACGGAATACCGTTCTACTTGTAGGTTACTGCGAGCCGGCGTCGCTGGGAGCGCGGCTGAAAGAACGTCCCGATACGGTCAAAATTTTCGGGGAAGTATTCACTGTCCGTGCCGATATCAGGGAAATAAAGTCGATGAGCGCCCATGCCGACTATAACGATTTGTCGCAATATCTTGCCTGTCAATATTCCGACGAAGTAAAGCGCATATTTATCGTACACGGCGAGCCCGAGGTCCAGCAGGAATTTAGCCGGCGTCTCAGGCGAAAAGGGTTCAAAGATGTTGTCATACCGAACATGCACGAATCGTTTTCATTATGAGACTGACTCTTGGATTTTCTTCGTGTCCGAACGATACTTTTATATTTGATGCCTTAGTCAATAACAAAATCAGGCACGGTTTTTCGTTCGATGTTACGATTGCCGACGTCGAAGAACTGAATCATCTGGCTTTGGAGGGGAAATTAGATATTACGAAAATGAGTTATCATGCTTATGCCTGTGCCGCATCGAAATACCTTGTATGCAAATCGGGAAGCGCTCTGGGAAGGGGTAACGGTCCTCTTTTTGTAAGCAGGATGAAAATATATCCCGACGAGGTCCCGTATCTCAAAATTGCAATACCCGGAAAATACACTACAGCGGCGTTTTTGCTCAAATATGCTTTCCCGACAGTCAAAGAGCCTGAAGTCTACCTGTTTTCCGACATCGAAGAGGCTGTGATGAGCAACGAAACGGATGCAGGCGTGCTTATTCACGAAGGACGGTTTACATATCAGGATAAGGGACTCAGGCTGATAAAAGATCTGGGCGAACACTGGGAGTTTGTAACAAAACAGCCTGTCCCTCTGGGCTGCATCGCCATGAACAGAAACTTGCCCGCAAATGTCCTCCGAACATTTTCCGAAGCATTGAAAGACAGTATATCATTTGCAAATGCAAACCCCTCTTCATCTCACAGTTTCGTCAAACAGCATGCACAGGAACAGGATGAGGAAATAACAGGCAAACATATTGAACTGTTTGTAAATGATTATACTTTGGCCTTAGGCGAAGAAGGACGGAATGCTGTGGATTTTTTCCTGAACGAGACAAAACGGCTGAACATCGTCGAAGCTCTTCCGGAACAGTATTTTCTGATTTAAAATTGATAGATATAAAATTTCATATACATGAAAACAACAATTGAAGAAAGATGGGGAACACACCCCGACGATGTTAAACATTATGATACACAGAAACTGCGGAAAGAATTTCTGGTCGAAAAACTGTTTGCCCGCGACGAAGTACTGATGGTCTATACTCACAACGACAGGTTGATAATCGGCGGCGCTTTGCCGGTATCGGAAGCGTTGATACTTGAGCCGGTGAGTCTGATTCGTTCGGACTTTTTCTGCGAAAGAAGAGAGCTCGGAATTGTCTGCATCGAAAATGAAGGTATTGTATCCGTTGACGGCAGGGAGTTTTGTCTTGGCTATAAGGATGCGCTTTATGTTGGACGCGGGTCCCGGGAAGTTATTTTCAAAAGCAAAGATTCGTCGAATCCCGCAAAGTTCTATTTTGCTTCCGCTCCGGCACATAAGGAATATCCGACAGCGCAAATCACTTCCGTAATGCGAAGAACACGCGATCTGGGCGCAAGGGAAACGTCCAACGAACGTCTGCTGAATCAGATAATACTCAGCGAAATCGTTCCCTGTTGCCAGCTCCAGATGGGACTGACGGAACTGAAAGTCGGAAGCGTATGGAATACAATGCCTCCGCATACACATTCGCGCAGAATGGAAGCCTATTTTTATTTTAAGATTCCCGAAAAACAGGCAGTATGTCATTTCATGGGCGAGCCTCACGAAACCCGCCACATTTTTCTGGGTAATGAACAGGCAGTGATTTCTCCCTCATGGTCGATACATTCGGCCGCAGGCACAGGCAATTACACTTTCATCTGGGCTATGTGCGGCGAAAATCTCGATTACGACGATATGGATACTTTTACCGCCGATAAACTGAGGTGAACTATTTCGGATTGTGCAGTTGAAAATTATACAGGAAGTGTTACGAAATAAGTTGACCATATTCAGATTGTCTCAAAGTCCCGCAGCCCGAAGGCCCTGCGGGCGGGGTGTCAAAAATTTGAGGCAGTTAAAAATATTTTTTCGGTCAAATTCCGCAATCAAAAATTCCGTAGGGACCGTAGGGATGAAATCAATGTCGTCAATTTAAGAAATGTCGTCAATTTAAACCACAGAAGACTGTAACAAAAAGCATTCCGTTAGGAATGCAATGAACTGCAACCTTTTTCTTAAATTGATGACATTGGGGATGACATGTCGGTCCAATCCCGCTTTTTGTTCAAACTGTTGAAAATCTCCCGATACCGACATGTCATCCCTATCGGGATTGGCTACGCCGAACTGAAGTTTCCACCCCGTTCGAAAACAGAACGATGTTTTTTTCATAATATTCGATATTTTTGACACCCCACCCGCAGGCAAGCGGGAGAGGTTTTATTTTTTCATGTATCTGTCATATTTTCCGTCTACAATCACGTCTTTCACTGCTTCCAGATAACCGAATCCGTTTAGCATGTCGGGTAACAGATAGCCGCCTTCCACCCATTCGTTCCATGCATTGACAACAATCAGTTTTGGCTGTTCGGGGTGATTATTAACATATTCCTTTGCTTTCAGGAGTAACATGGCAAAGCTTGCGGGCGTATTGTTATAATGTACAATACTGCGGCTGCCTTTATTCGGAAAACGCGGCGTATCGTCCCAGCCGATGGAAACACAGGGGAAAACCGGAACATTTAAGGTCGAGTCCATGCGTTCGAGTATACGGAGGGCATTAGCGCCGTAAACCAGATAATCCTCGTTAAATCCGCCCATATTATACACGGTAAAGCTGTTAAATCCCATTGTATCCAGCTTTTTGGAAAATTTTCCGGCATGTTCTTTCGACATCATTGATCCCCACGCCTGATCCCACTGAATATGCAAACCGGGAAATCCCGCTTTTTTCACTTCTTCTCTGAAATAGTCAAGCGCTTTGCATGTTTCTTCAATGCTTCCGTTGAAACTTTCAATCAGCTTGTTCACGTCGAATATTGCAAACACCGGTTTACCCTCAATCTTGAAATAGTTGGGCTGTTTGAAATACTGATTGATAACCCTGTCAACAAGGATTCTGTAACTTTTCCAGTCCACGCGGGCATTCCACAGCATCTCCTTTTCATCCTGATAAAGATTGACATTAAAAAATCCCCGATAGACGTCATGATTTGCCCACATGATATAAAAATGCATTTTGTCGCTGTTTTTAGCTTTCAGGAAGCCGTTGTTGAGGGCGTTTTCCAGAAACGGCTGTTCATTATACCAGTACCAGTCGTAGATAAAGACATTGACGCCATGTCCTGCGGCGGCATCGATCCACCGTTCGACAACCTGCGGATCGTCGTCCATTTCGTAACCCCATAATGGCCGTCGCGGCTGGTAATGACCGTCGAACCGTTTGTTTCCCTTTCGGATAACCTCCCATTCGCCTGTTCCTTCCGGCCATAACAGATTGCGGCTCAATTCCTCATCATGACATGAGGGCCAGACGTACGCCGCTACATAATACTCCTCTTTTGTTGCCGTTGCCGTTTGATTTTGCTGCGCCGGCTGTTGTCCGTAAACAGACAGTGATAACAGTGTACAGACACTTAGCGTAATAATATTATTTTTCATTTACGTATGTATAAAAATTCGGCGCGAAGATAGGCATTTTATCCGGTTGCCGGCTTACAAATCTGCATACTGTTAGGATATACGGATATACGCAAAGATAAAACACGTTCCCGAAAAAAAACCTCTGCAAATTTTCGTCTGCAGAGGAGTGATAATTAAATCTAATTACTAACCATTAAAAATTTCGTCAACTTTTGCTCCCCAGCTAGGACTTGAACCTAGGACCCCATGATTAACAGTCATGTGCTCTAACCAACTGAGCTACTGAGGAGTTTTTATAAACTGTCACC
>JAISPE010000130.1 GCA_031275145.1 Prevotellaceae bacterium
GGCAAAGGAGATTTTTTTTTATTTCATTAGTAAATAAAATTTTAGTCCTATATATTTGTGAATTACGTGACTTATACGGGGTGTTTTCAGGCTTCGTCCTCCGTTTTTGAACAGAGACCGGCAAATGTTTTCTGAAATTTTCGAGAAAAACCGGTTTTTTCTCAAATTTTACTTTATGAAAAAGTTTTACCGCAAAGAACGCAAAGTGTTGCGCAAAGATCGCAAGGAAGTCCTGCGGGACTTTGCGCACTTTGCGAAACACTTTGCGCCCTTTGCGGTAAAAAATTGTCGAAGAATACGGCGACGAAGCAATCCAACTCACAATTCTCACCCGTTTGATGTTTAATCTGTGTAAATCCGTATCGTCTGCGTGCCGGTTTTTGTTTTTAGCGGACAACAACATATATGATTATCAAACACAAACAGAATCTTTTTTTGTATTCTGATATTTTCATGTAATTTTGTCGGAATTTATTTATATATTAATATAGTATTATGACATATACAGGAGCTAAAGTAGAATTGGAAATAGAAAAAATACCGAATGAACTGGAAAACCCGGAATGGCCTCTTCTGATCGCCGGCCCTTGCAGTGCCGAATGTGAAGAACAATTGATAGATACAGCCTTAAAACTTAAAGCGACAAAACGGATAAGCGTGTTCAGGGCAGGTATATGGAAACCGCGTACCCGTCCCAATTCGTTCGAAGGGATAGGCGTAAAAGGTTTGCCATGGATGCAGGAAGTGAAAAAAGTAACGGGTTTGCGCATTGCTACCGAAGTTGCAAATGCCGAACATGTGGAACTTGCTTTGAAATACGGTGTTGATATTTTGTGGATCGGAGCGCGTACTTCTGCCAATCCATTTTCCGTTCAGGAGATTGCCGATTCCCTGAAAGGAGTTGATATTGCCGTCCTGATAAAAAATCCCGTCAATCCCGATACGGAGTTGTGGATTGGCGCGCTGGAACGAATCAATAAAGCCGGAATAAGGAAGCTGGCAGCCATACACAGAGGTTTTTCTTCACACGAAAAAAGCATTTTCCGCAATGCTCCCATGTGGAATATCCCCATCGAATTGAAATCTGCCTGTCCCGAACTGCCCATAATCTGCGATCCGAGCCATATTTGCGGAAATACGGAACTTATACCGTTTATCGCCCAAAAAGCGCTGGATATGGACGTTAACGGTCTAATGATTGAAGCTCACAACAATCCTTCGTGCGCATGGAGCGATGCAAAACAGCAGCTGACCCCCGAACAGTACGGCGAACTGATATACGGTTTGCTTTTACGGTCGGTTTCAATGAAAGGCGAAGCTCAAACCATACTGTCGAAATTACGTGAAGACATTGATCGCCTGGATGATGACATTATCCAAAAGCTGTCGTTAAGAATGAAAATATCAAACAGAATAGGACAGTACAAGAAAGAAAACAATGTCACAATATTACAGATGGACCGCTGGAAAGATATCGTTTCCAACCGTATAAACATGGGCAAGGCAATGGGATTAAGCGAAAATTTCCTCAAACAGTATCTGGATCTCATACATCAGGAATCCATCAATATACAGTCTAACGTGATGAACGAAAAACAGCGTTGAAAAACCGTGTATAACAGATTATTCATATTATTCGCTCTGTTCGTTTTGACGGGACTGTCGTCATGCGAAAAAGAAGATCCCGTTGAAAAACAGGAGGAAAGAATCGAAACATATATCAGGACAAAAATGAGTAGAAACCCGGGACTGAAACTCGCAAAAAACAGCAGTGTTTACTATCTGTACGCTCCGGGAGATACGGCCGTAACGGTTTCAACAGGCGATTCCGTATATTTCTATTATGGAGGAACGTTCGTTACCGATACTCTGAAATACTTTGATACGAATGATATAACGCTTGCAGATGCAAAACTTGATACGGAATCCGCAAAATTTGAGCCGCTGGGAGTAATTGTCGGTAATAACGGTTTATTGCCGGGACTGAATACAGGCCTGAATATGGTACACTTGCACGATAGGGGAGAAATCATTTTCAATTCTGATTTTGGATTCCAAGGAAAGGGAAACGGTATCATACCTGCTTTTTCTCCACTGATATTCAAAGTATATATCATCCGGATAAAGAAAAATTGAACATCACATGTTTTACGGCATAAAAAAAATAATAGAGACTGTCTGCTAACAGTCTCTATTTTGGTCACAACAAATGCATAGAATTATTATATGAGTATCAACAACTGAATTAGCATGTAATAATTACGGTGCAAAGTAACTGCTATTCGCACACCTGTACAATAACTATTTTACGGTATTTTTATTCGGTATTATCACATGTTTTAGTAGTATACCGCAGGTATATTACCATAAAAATCACATATATATATCAAACAATCAGCGATATGGCACGCACGTTTCAAACTGTGTGTGTTTTTGGTTTTTTCCTGAATTTTTCCCGTTTTTTTCGGGAACAGGCTATTAAAACGGCATAATTTTTAAGTTTTTTATAAATATTTTCTCACTGTATGACAATTATTTTAAATATTTTTTCATGATTTGTGTGTTTTGTATAGGAAAAATTTCATATCTTTGGGCGCTAAAGTCATAATATGTTAAAAATGTAATATTAAAATTAAAAAATTATGGGACGTCCTGTTACTTTGTACACACTTCAGTGGGGAGATCTTTCCCTCGAAACAGTTTGCGAAAAAGCAAAAGCTTTTGGATATGACGGTCTTGAGCTGGGCATACCGGTTCATGTGGATGTAAGACAAACCGATCCTGCCTATTATCGGGGCATTCGGAGTTTACTGCAAAAGCATGACCTGAAACTGTTTACAATTTCTACACACCTTATCGGCCAGGCGGTTTGCGACAATATCGATCCGCGACGCCATAAGGAAATTTTACCCGATTATATCTGGGGCGACGGTGATCCGGAAGGCGTGCGTCAGCGTGCCGCCGAATCGCTGATTCAGAGCGCTCATGCGGCCAAAGCTCTGGGGATTGATACTGTCGTCGGATTTACGGGCAGTTCTATCTGGCATCTTCTCTATTCGTTTCCTCCCGTATCGGAAGAGATGATCGAAGAAGGTTACCGCGATTTTGGACGCCGTTTCAAACCGATTCTTGACGAATACAGCCGTCTGGGAATCAGGTATGCGCTGGAAGTGCATCCTTCGGAAATAGCGTTTGACACTTTTTCGGCACGCAGAGCATTGAACGCTCTTGACAACCATCCCGCTTTCGGATTCAATTACGACCCAAGCCATTTAGGGTATCAGGGTGTAGATTATGTAGATTTTATCTACGAATTTTCAGACCGTATTTTCCATGTACACATGAAAGATGTATACTGGAGCGATACCCCGAAACAGGTCGGAGTGTTCGGCGGTCATGTAACATTCGGAGATCCGCGCCGTTACTGGAATTTCAGAAGTCTGGGAAGAGGTAAGATCAATTTCGAGGAAATTATCCGCGCACTCAATTCTATCGGCTACAAAGGCCCTCTGTCGGTAGAATGGGAAGACAGCGCAATGGATCGCGAACAGGGAGCAACCGAATCATGCAGGTTGGTTAAATCAATAGATTTCCAGCCTTCGGCGATTGCTTTCGACGCAAATTTCGGTAAATAATCAGGTATTGACTGTGAAACAAAAAGAGTTGATCCGATTACGGACCAACTCTTTTCTATTGCCTGTTATTGTGTATTTCCGGATTGCTTCGGACTGTGACAATTCTCACCCGTTTGATGTATAACTGCAAAATTAACTTTATTCTCAATCTTCAAAAATTAAATTACTTTTGTGCTATAAAATAATAGTAAATATGATGAAAAAGTTAAACATTCTATTCTTAATCAGAGGCGTTCTGTTTCTGTTGTTATTGACGGCCGGTTTCGGGGCAGGCGCAGCGCCGACCGTACAGGGCTATGTGTATGAAGACGCTAACCGCAACGGCAGGAAAGACCGCAGAGAGGCGGGCATCGGCAATATTGCCGTATCCAACGGACGCGAGGTCGTACTGACCGACGTCAAAGGAAAATATGTTTTGCCGGTAAACGGCGACAATATTATTTTTGTAATCAAACCTGCGGGATACAGGATCGAAACGGATGAATATAACTTGCCGTGTTCGTTCCATATCCATAAACCCGGCGGCTCGCCCCCGCTCCGTTACGAAGGCGCGAAACCGACCGGTAACTTGCCGGCATCGTTAGATTTTGCGCTTGTTAAATACGATGAAAAGGAAACGTTTACCTCTCTCGTTTTCGGCGACAGCCAGATATATAACGAAGACGAAGCGAATTATTTTGAACGGGGAATTGTCGACGAAGCAAAAACTCTGACAGAGCCGGTTTTCGGCATTACGCTCGGCGACCTGGTGGGCGATAACCTGAATCTGCATCTGACATACAAAAATGCAGTCAAAAAAATCGGCCTGCCATGGTATAACGTAATGGGCAATCATGACATGAATTACGACGCCAAAGCCGATTCGCTGTCGGATGAAACTTTCGAGGCAAATTTCGGACCGGCCAGTTACGCTTTCAACTACGGTAAAGCGCATTTCATTGTCCTCGACGATATTCTCTATCCCGACCCTGTTGACGGAAAAGGTTATCGGGGAGGTTTCAGAAACGACCAGCTGGATTTTGTACAAAACGATTTGCAGTTTGTTCCCCGCGACCGGCTGATTGTTATATGCCTGCATATCCCGCTGATTTCCTTCGGCGAGGCTTTCGTGGAAGACGGCCGGCAAAAACTGCTGCATATTCTCGACGGTTATCCCAATGTCCTGATTCTTTCTGCACATACGCATTATCAGACGCAACATTTCGCCGGCAAAGAAAAAGGACTGAACAGGGAAAAACCCGTACACGAATATAATGTGGGTACAAGCTGCGGCGACTGGTATTCAGGTGTGTTCGACGAAAAGGGCATACCGGTAGCCACTATGCGCGACGGAACTCCAAAAGGGTATGCCCTGCTGTCCGTCGACGGCAATCAGTATGCGCTGGATTACAGGGTGGCCGGCAAACCTGCCGATTACCGGATTAATCTTTATTGCGCCAAACTGAATGCTTCGGAAATTTTCGCAAACTTTTTCATGGGCGACAGCAGCAGCGTACTTGAATATCGTGTGAATCAGGGCGAATGGAAGAAAATGAGAAAAACCGAAGACTATGATCCCTCTTATTATCACTATGTGCAGGAATGGGATTATATTGAAGAAGTGCGTCAGGGACGCCGTCCGTCGAATCCCGTCCGCTGTACACATCTTTGGCATGCAAATATCCCGTCGAATCTGCCCGCCGGAAAACATACCGTCGAAGTACGCACTACCGACAGATATGGAAAAACTTTTTCAGCATCAAAACAGTATGAGAAAAGAAAATAATAATTGGGTATTTCGAGTTTTTCAGCCATTATACCGGATTTTACCTGCTTCAGGACATGAAAACCTCGAACAAAATCATATAAATATTGCCGGTACGGTTATAGTACAGTTCATTTTTAAATAGCGTATAATCAGGGTATTGTTTATATATTTTTATATAAAAAAACAAAGTTTAAAACAAAAAATTAAAAATCATGTTATTTGATTGAGTTTATTTTTATCTTTGCAGAATCTTAGAGTAGAAAATATGAAAGCATTAATGTTCGGTTGGGAGTTCCCGCCACATATATCAGGAGGGTTAGGGACAGCGTCTTACGGGTTAACAAAAGGTCTTGCCAAGTCCGGAGTTGAAATTTTGTTTGTCATGCCGAAGGCTTCGGGAGACGAAGACACAAGTATAGGACGCATTATAAATGCCAGTGATGTTGTATCGAAAATGGATATTTTTTCGGAAACATACTGGACTAAAGTAAATTTTCTGTCCGTTTCTTCGAGTATCATTCCCTATCTGGGTTTCGAAGATTACGAACAGTTAAGGCAGGAGTGTATACAAAACGGGACATCCGTTTCGTATCTGGGTGAGAAATACACATTCTCCGGAAAATACGGGGCAAATTTGATGGAAGAGGTCGCAAGATATGCCACCGTTGCCGCAACAATCGCAAAAGAAAATGATTTTGACATCATTCATGCTCACGACTGGCTGACATATTTGGCCGGAATAGTTGCAAAACGGATATCCGGCAAACCCTTAGTTATACATGTACATGCAACGGAATTTGACCGTAGCGGCGAATCGGTAAACCAGGCTGTGTACGATTTGGAAAAATTGGGAATGGAAGAAGCCGACGCTGTTATGGCGGTAAGCAATCTCACCCGCAATATAGTGATAACAAGGTATAATATACCGGAATCGAAAGTATTTACCGTTCACAATGCCGTAGATTTTTCGGAGGAAACGGCGAGTAGGGTAAACCGTACTCTTAATGAAAAAGTTGTTACTTTTCTGGGACGCATAACCTATCAGAAAGGTCCGGAATACTTTATCGAAGCGGCGAATAAGGTCTCGAAACGTCTTCCCGACGTCCGTTTTGTCATGGCCGGCAGCGGCGACATGATGAACAGGATGGTTAAACATGTCGCAAAACTGCATCTGGGCAGCAGATTCCATTTCACCGGCTTTCTGAAAGGCGACGATGTCAATAAAATGTATTTGTACAGCGATGTTTACGTGATGCCTTCGGTTTCCGAGCCTTTCGGTATTTCTCCCCTGGAAGCCATGCGTTCGGGAGTTCCGGTGATTATCTCGAAACAGTCGGGCGTATCGGAAGTTTTGAAACATGCGCTTAAAGTAAATTTCTGGGATGTAGACGCTTTGGCCGATTCCATTTATGCGCTTCTGACATACAGAGGTCTTAATAATATGATAACAAGATGCGGTCTGGATGAGGTAAACTCATTCAGCTGGGACGGCGTCGCCAAACTTGTAAAAAAAATATACGATAATACATTGAACAGACATGAATTGTAACAGTAAGATTCTCCTGCAATGAAAAAATTGTCAAAAAAATTTGCACATGTCAAAATAATGCAGTACTTTTGTGCCGTCAAATCGCGGGGTGGAGCAGTTGGCAGCTCGTTGGGCTCATAACCCAAAGGTCGCAGGTTCGAGTCCTGCCTCCGCTACTCAAAAGTCGGTTATTCAACCGGCTTTTTCATTAACTAACTATGGAACTCCTTAGGAAACATACAGAAATAAACGTCTCCAACTTGCGCAAAGTGGAGTTTTGCTTTTAACACGACGCAGTCCGGGGACTGACTTCCGCAAAACTTCATCCATAGAAATAAAAAAAGAGACGACACTTATAATTTGTCAAAGTCCGTTTACGACTATTTTAGAAGGTTCTTTTGCGTGTTCATTGATTATATTGCCGTTTTCATCAATCAGCATATACCATGGAATATTTATATACGGAGTTTTAGCATTTCTGTCATACCGTTTATACAGATCCATAGCAAGTTCTTTGTTAGCGCGAATGTGCGTACCCGACAATCTGTAAAATTTGATTCCGTTTTTCCACTGTCTGTCACGGTTATCTTCATCAATAGAAATGTAAAGCTGTTGAATATCCTGTTCGTCTAAAATCTTTTTCAAATCTTTCTGATGTTCAAACTCCCTTTTGCACGGACCGCACCATGTAGCCCAGACGTCAATATAAACCTTTTTGCCTCTCAAGGGTTTAAGCGCCTCGTCTAAAGTATTTATATTTTCGTAATTATCCATAAACCGTACTGTTTCGTCGAATGCCCCTTCGACGACCTGATGATATCG
>JAISPE010000169.1 GCA_031275145.1 Prevotellaceae bacterium
GCGACGAAGCAATCCGGAAATACACGATCTTTTTGATTGCTTCGTTCCTCGCAATCATGTCATTCCTGACGGGATTTCGGTCATACTCCCTTTCAGTCAAAGGCAGTATTTTCGTACATATAAAAAATATTATCTTTGCGGCTGTTTAACAGATAAACAATGAAACGGATATTAATTTATATATTGTATATGACAATTACACAACAGGCGGTTTCGCAAAAAGTTAGAACACTTGAACTGGATAACGGTTTTACGGTTATTCTTGCCGAAGACCATTCCGAGCCTAAGGTATACGGAGCTGTAGTTACGAAGGCCGGCTCTAAGAACGACCCCGAAGACGCTACCGGAATAGCTCATTATTTTGAACATATAATGTTTAAAGGTACGGACAGGACAGGCACTGTCGATTACGAAAAGGAAAAACCCTACCTGGACCGGATCGCGGCGCTGTATGACGAACTTGCGACGGTTTCCGGCGATGAATCCAAACGCAGTGAGATACTGAAAAAGATCAATGAGTTATCCGTTGCGGCAAACGAATATGCCATACCGGGCGAGGTGGACAGATTACTGAAAAAATACGGCGGAACGAAAATCAACGCATATACTTCGTACGACCATACCGTCTATCACAACACTTTTTCCCCGAATCATCTGGAGAAATGGCTGAAAATCTATGCCGAGAGATTCCGCAATCCCGTATTCAGGATGTTTCAGGCCGAGCTGGAAACCATTTACGAAGAACGGAATATGTATGCCGACAGACTGGGATCGAAAGCCATTGAAGACCTGTTTAAATGCGTGATAAAAAAACATCCGTACCGCAATCCTATTATAGGAACGGTTAAAGACCTGAAAACTCCATCGATAAACAAAATGATGAAGTTCTATAAGGAATATTATGTAGCCGGAAATATGGGACTTATCCTTATCGGGGATTTTGTTTCGGACGAGGTTATACCTTATATAAAGGATGCGTTCGGCATTTTGCCGGCGGGTAAAGCTCCCGAATTTCCGGCAGACAAATACAGGGAAGAGCCGTTCAGAGTCAGGGAATTTTATTCGGGAAGATATATTCCGGTTAAGGCCGGAATTGTCTGTTACAAAAGTATTCCGGCGGGACATCCCGACGAAATCGCTCTGAATTACTGTCTGAATATCCTGTCAAACGAATCACAGACAGGTTTGCTCGACCGGTTGAGGACGGATAATAAACTGATGTTCTCCCTCGCGCAGCAGCTGTCGCTGAATGACATGGGCGCTGTCGTAGTTGTTTTTGTGCCCAAACTGATGCGCTCGCTGAAGAAAGCCGAAGCTGAAGTCATGGACGTCATTGCGCAGTTAAAATCAGGGAATTTCAGTGATGAACTTGTGGAAATCCTGCGTAATTCTTTTGTGAAGGATAATGCGAAAATCATGGAAAATAAAGAAGATTTCGGCAACCTGCTGGTATCGCTGTTTTCGTGCGGAAAGTCCTGGGACGACTATATTACGGGAATAAACAGATATCAGACAGTCACAAAACAGGATATTACAGACGCGGCAAACAAATATTTCATCGACAGCAGGCTTGTGTTCTATAACAAGACGGGCTTTTCGGGAAAAGCGGAGAAAATTAAAAAGCCGCCGTTCAAAGCATTGGTTTCCAAAAATATCGATAAACAGTCCGCCTTTGCCGACGAACTGGATAAACTTGAAAGCAAAACCGATACTCCTTCGTTTATCGATTTCGACAGGGATTTCCGTTACGAAGATTTGCAGGACAATGTACACATAGTGACGGCTGACAATCCTGTAAATGACATTTTCACCCTTAAAATTACATTCGGTTACGGAAAAAACAGGGATAAACTTGTGGAACTCATTCCGGAGCATTTCAACGAGCTGGGTACCGAATCCAGAACGGTAAGCGAATTTCGTATGGCAATGCAGAAGCTCAATTCGTCATATTACATCACATCGGGCAGAACTTCAATCACATTGCATGTAGACGGATTTGACCGGTATTTTGACGAAACCGTATCGCTGTTAAACGATTATCTTCTCAATATCAAGCCGGATGACCGGCAGATGACAAAAATGTTTCAAAGCATCAGGGAACGCAACAAAATAGAGCGTAAAAACCATAATGTTCTGGCGGAAGCGCATCTGGACTTCATAATTATGGGAGAACACTCTCCATATATCAGTCGCGTATCACTGAAAGATGTGAAGAAACTGAAATCGCAGGATATTGTAAACTCTTTCCATAATGCAAGAAATCACGAAACGACAATCGCCTATACGGGTAAACTCCGGCACGACAGGGTGAAAGACATTGTCAAAGCACGGATTAAGTTTCCGGCGAATGTGCAGCCGGCCGACAAATCGTTTTTTGAGATTAAGGATTACAGTTCCGACATGATATCCGTATACAACTATGCAAAGGCAAATCAGGTACATACACTGCTTTATGTTCCGGGTAAGCCGGGCGGTATAAACGATATTCTGACCGCCGCGGTGTTCAACAAATATTTCGGCGAAGGAATGACGTCGATAATGTTCCATGAAATAAGAGAATTGCGTTCACTCTCATATTCGGCTTCGGCAAAATATTCTTTCCCGAACAGGAAATATTCGGGATTTAAAGGTTTTCTGTATGCTGCCCTGTCGACACAGGCGGATAAGACGGCCGAAGCAATTGAACTCGTGGACAGTCTGGTAAAATATCTCCCTCAACAGCCGCAACTGACCGGCGAACTGAAAAACTCTTTCAAAGAATCGATAAACAGCTCAAAACCTGCTTTCAGAGAGATCCCGATGTACGGATATTCTTTAATCGAACAGGGTTATACGGAAGATTTGCGCAAAATTCAGTACGATAACATCGACCTGTTCAATATGGAATCTATCAACAGGTTTCACAGTGAATTTATCAAAAACCGTCCTTTAATATATATCCTTACGGGAAACGAAAGTAAAATGGATATGGATAAACTGACAGTCAAAAAGCAGAAAGTGAAACTGAAAGATATCCTTACTCTTTAAGAGAACATTTAACGGAGATTTGCAGAAAGAATTAAAAAAAGCTGCCCGAATGTTTCGAGCAACTTTTTCCATGCATTTGTTGTGGAATATAATTTTATTCCGGATGTATTGCACCCATAGGGCAGGCATCCGCGCAAGTGCCGCATTCGGTACAAGCCTCCGGATCTATCGAGTAGATATCTCCGGGAGAAATTGCGCTAACAGGGCATTCATCAATACAAGTTCCACAAGCAGTACAGTCTTCACTAATTTTATAAGCCATACTTTTTAAATTTAATTTAATTTAACAAAGTGCAAACATAAGTAAAAATTGAAAACCTGTCAATTTTATTTTTCACGCTGACTGTCCGTAACAGAAAACGGCAATGTAAGATATTGATAAAAAAACATGTACATTCCATTGACAATGCAAAAACAGTAATAGACAAAATTAATGAAATGCCTTAACGGACGGAAACAAATGTGAAAAATCGGGAAAATTTCGAAATTAAAGTACCTTTGCGCCGTTTTTTTAGAATTAGACAGATAATGATTATAACATTCTCTTTACCCAATGGAATACGCGTCATTCATAAATACACACCCTCACCGGTGGTTTTCTGCGGCTTAACGGTTAATACCGGAACGCGCGACGAACTGGAACAGGAACACGGAATGGCTCATTTCCTTGAACATACTTTATTTAAGGGAACATCAAAACGCAAGGCTTACCATATCAATAACCGTTTAGATAATGTAGGCGGAGAATTTAATGCTTTTACCACCAAGGAAGAGACTGTTATACAGGCATGCGTGATTTCGTCGGATTTCGCCAGAGCGGTCGAACTTATTGCCGACGTAACTTTTAATTCGGTTTTTCCGGAACATGAAATAACCAGGGAAAAACAGGTGGTTTTCGAGGAGATAGATTCTTACAGCGACAGTCCGGCAGAACTGATTTTCGACGATTTCGAGGATTTGCTTTTCGACAGCTATCCGATAGGACGAAACATTCTGGGAACGAAAAAGACCGTGCAGAAATTCTCGTCTGCCGATATAGTGAAATTTATTGAAAGAACTTATAATACAGACCAGATGGTGTTTTCTTCCACAGGCAGGATATCCGAAAACAGGCTGAAGTATTACTGTGAAAAATATTTCGGAGAACAGCCTGCCAATCTGCGAAAATTCAGCCGTATAAAGCCCGAAAATTACAGGGTCTTCAACAAGTCTGCAATAAAAAAGACATATCAGAACCACGTGATTCTGGGAAACAGGGCATACGATTATAATGACAGGCGCCGTACGGCTTTGTCGCTGCTGCTGAACTATCTGGGAGGTCCGGCAACAAACTCCGTCCTGAATATGCTGCTCAGAGAAAAACATGGCCTGGTTTATAACGTCGAAGCAGGATATACTCCATATAACGATACCGGAAATGTAACTCTATATTATGCTGCTTCCGAAGCAAATGCCGAAAAAAGCCATGAACTTGTAATGAAAGAGATTGCAAGGATAAAAACGGACTTTTTATCTGCATATCAGCTTGCAAAAGCAAAAAAACAGTTTATCGGACAGTATATCATCGCGCAGGAAAACAGCGAACAAATGATGCAGACAATGGGGAAAAACATGCTGTCCCATAATAATTTCGAAGAGCCAAAAATCATTGTTAAACAGATGGAAGGCATTACGGCGAGAGATATCAGAGATGTTGCAAATGAAATATTCTGTTCCGATAAAATCTCCAGACTCGAATATAAGGATTAGCGGCATGGAAAAGTTTTAGCATGCTTAAGCATACGGTTAATAAAGCGCCGTTTCTGCGGGACTTTTTTTCAACCGTTATTCTTATGGTATGTTACCGGTTTTTGAGGTTTTCCAAAATCGTTTTGCTGTACGTTCTTATGGCGGTCCGGTGACGCAGTTAACCGTTAATGATTTTTCCTTGGTGTTTCTGCCTTAAGAAATCCCGAATTGATGCGTATTCTCAAAGATGTGGAACTGGTTGAAGCCCTTGGTTTCGGTATTCGCAGTATTACGAAAGTTTATTCGAGGGATGTCTTTGAATTTACCGATAATTCGATTTATGTTCAGCTGCCGTTTGAGCCCAATGTGGCGAAGGGCAGGCAGGCAGGGTAGAAATTATTGGGCTGATAAAAAAACATCCGTCAATAACGGCAAAAGAAATTGCCGGTAAACTTGGACTGTCTATAAAAACAATAGAAAAGCATTTGAAGAGTTTACGCGATGAAAATAAAATCAGACATACCGGCTCTACAAAAAACGGCGAATGGCTTGTGATTGAATGACAGGTTTCTTCGTGCCTTTGTTCGACAGTTATCCGTTAGCTTTTT
>JAISPE010000172.1 GCA_031275145.1 Prevotellaceae bacterium
TGCCCTACGGTATCCAGTTTACAGCCGGCGTCACCCCAGAACTTTTCAATCTCGGCAGGGCGTTCGCCGGTAAACCACGAGGGACAGGTTACGGCAAGATAGCCGTTTCTTTTGAGAAAGCCGTTCCAGTAGCTTATTCCCTTTTCAAAACCCATACTGTCTATGGCGCCTTCCGACCAGATAATATCAAATTCTTCTTTCCCGAAAGGCAAACTGTCCATCGAGCCGACAATGCCGTGTACGCTGTCGTGAAGATTTAATTTTCCGGCATTACCGTTGAAAACATCTATAAAATCGGGACAAAAGTCCAGACCGGTAATATCTCCGGAAATATTTTGCGCGAGAACCATCGTTTGCCCGCCGGTTCCGCAGGCTAAATCTACTACTCTGGGATTTTTATCAAGATTATCCAGAAAACTTAATGCCTTAACCGTCGCTTCGGGACTGCCGGGTCCCTGCCGCTCCAGCCCTACATGAGTTTCAACAATCAGGTCGAAAATGGACGGTTGTTTATCTGCTGTCTTTTTCATAGTTCTTTTATTTTTATTGAAATTATTTCGAGCGCGAAGATACGACAAAAAAAATCAATCGCGCGGAGAAACAAAAATGCCTAATAGCTACTTGCAGATTTTGGTCGGGAAGAAAAATACATTATGTAGAAATCTTCCTGACGGTTTTGGGGAGGGGGCGGCACCGTGTAGCCGGCTACCGTAGCGCCACGGCGCACGGCAATTTATACATGCTCACGTTGCCGCGGGCGCCGCAATGGAGCTGAAGAATATGCTATAATGGCTCGTTCCGTGTTTGGCAATCATTATCCATTCAGTCTGTTCAGATTTTGATTGTTCACTAAAGATTTCATTTGCGTAATGGCTACTTTGTTGAGTTCTACCAGCCGCCGGCTTTGCGGAAGTTCCTGTCTGATCAGGAGCGCATTGATGCTTTCCATGTTTGACAGTACGACCAACTGTTCCAGCGTAGCGGCGTCGCGGATATTACCTTTGGCGTCGGGGTTCTGGTCGCGCCATTGCCTTGCGGTCATTCCAAACAAAGCGACGTTCAGCAAGTCGGCTTCTTCGGCATAGACATGGCTAATCTGTTCTTTGGTGACAACCTGCGGAATAATATGTTCTTTAATCGCGTCGGTATGAATGCGGTAGTTGATTTTCGAGAGCGTGCGCTGCAAATTCCATTCGAGCGAAAGACGGCGGTTTTCATCTTCTTTTAGACGCTGAAATTCTATTATTAACAGATATTTAAATTCCGCCGACAACCATGAGGCAAATTCAAAGGCAATGTCTTTGTGGGCAAATGTCCCGCCGCCGTATCTGCCCGCTTTGGCAATAATTCCGATAGCGCCGGTTTTCTCAATCCATTGCTTTGAAGTGAGAACAAAACCGTTGGCGCCGGCTTCACTTTTAATGTTGTTGAATTCAACAACATTAAAATCGGGATTATTTATCCGCTCCCAAATCCCGACAAAATCAATCGTGTAACGAGCGCTTAACCAACGTGAAATAACATATCCCGTTGCTTCCGCATTTTTGTATTTCGCCATATCTGTCAGCGAAATGTAATCTTCTTTCCTGTGCGATAACAGAATTATTTCCGTTCCCTGTACGTTGATGCTTTCTTTTTTGCTCATGTTTTCATTATATTACAGCGCCAGTTTTCTGTTTTGTTTCCATATTATTTAATTTTCGAAAAAAATATTTTTTCCTTTGTAACATATCTGTCATACAGCATAAAACCGGATGTTATGACTGCAAGGGCGATAAAACCGGCAAATCCAGTTGCGCCGTTAGTAAGGTCGTTACCTCCTGTGAGGTACAAAATTGAAATTCCGGCAATAGCGTTGAGCGTTCCGTGGTAAATTGCCGCGGTAATTACCGATTTTGATTTCAGGACAGTGTAAGTAATTACCGGCGTGAGTAAAATACACCAGACGGTCATCATGAAGACGCCGGTT
Source organism: Prevotellaceae bacterium (assembly GCA_031275145.1). Taxonomy (GTDB): domain Bacteria; phylum Bacteroidota; class Bacteroidia; order Bacteroidales; family UBA932; genus JAIRLF01. The sequence goes on from JAISPE010000172.1 coordinate 1,970, forward strand.
ACCGGGTGTTGAGGATAGTTGTGTCCGAGCAATATCAGCGGGAAATGCCAGATACCCCAAATTGAGCCGGTAATGAGCGAGGCTGCCCAAAACCTTTTCCCGCTCAGAGCCATGAGCAAATATCCGCGCCAGCCAAGTTCTTCTCCCAAAGCAAAAAACGCATTTATGGTACAGCCGGCAATAACTGCGCTGACTAACTGAATCAGAAAGAAAATAAATGGCGGAAATTTCAATAACTGTTGTTGAAGAGGTTCTGCCTGTTCGGCGGGTAATCGGGAAAGCAGTCCCTCGTAAGTTGCCGAAAAACGGACGTCCGTAAAAAGCAGGTTTATCCCCAGCGCTAAAAGACTTACCGCTATCGGCGTAAGTATCGCCGCCAAAAACCACCGGTTAAATTTGAAGGAAATTTTTAATGGCTGTACAATCTGTTTTTTGTGTATTTTTTGCAGCACAATGGCGCAGACGGCGGGAATAAGCATATAAGCCGATCCGAAAACCGTGTAGGCTAAACCTAATGTCGTTCTCATTCCAAGCCAGATGGCAACTCCCGCCACAGCCCAGCTCACAAGGCAGACGGGAATGATAAATTGAAGGTAATTTTTCATTGTACAGTTTTTGTTTTCCGAAATTTTTTCTGTCTGTTTCATGTCTTTTTATTTAATTACAGTGCAAAATTGCAATTTTAATTTGAGAATGTATTCCATTGTCTTTTATAAAAATTTTGTTGCTGTTTCCATAAACTTTTCCTGAGATTTTGTAACTGTTTTTTCTTTTTTATCAAATTCTTTGTCAAATTCTTCCAGCTCTTTTTCGTTTATTTCATAAATTGCTCCTTCGTCAAATACTCCTTTTATCCCGTTTAAAGCGTTGGGATATAATTCCAGAACAAGTAATGCCGCAGGATATTTTTTCTCGCTGTTTGTTATTTCTTTTTCTTTTGACGCCGTAAATCCGAACTTTTTATAGTATTCCGGATAGCCGTATATTATTATAGCCTTATATCCCATTTCTTTTGATAATTTTACGGTATGGTTTATCAGCTTGCTTCCAATGCCACGATTTTGATATTCCGGCAATACGCTGACCGGTCCAAATGTCAATACCGTATGTTCCTTACCGTTGTCTTTTACTTTTGCTTTCGCATATACAATATTTCCTGCGATTTTATTATCGTAAAGCGCCACAAAATCCAATCCTTTAACAAATTCATCGGCTTTTCTTAATTTGTGAACGAGCAAATGTTCGCCGCATCCTGGAAAGTGAACATTCCAAAAGGCTTCCCTTGTTAATTCCTCAATAAGTCGGTAGTCTTTTTCTTCTTCCAGCCTTAATTTAATTTCCATATATTCGGTTTTTTATTGACTACCTTTTAATGTTACTGAATTCCGTAACATTAAAACCGGGATTATTGACCCGTTCCCAGATACCCAAAAAATCAATGGTGTAACGGGTACTCAACCAGTGTGAAATAACAAGTCCCGTTGCTTCTGCATTTTTGTATTTCGCCATGTCTGTCAGCGAAATGTAATCTTCTTTCCTGTGCGATAACAGAATTATTTCCGTTCCCTGTACGTTGATGCTTTCTTTTTTACTCATGTTTTCATTATATTACGGTGCAAATTGCAATTTTAATTTGAGAATGTATTCCTTTTAATGTTACCGGATTCCGTAACATTAAATTATCTTTTTTATTTTGTTAAAATGTTTGAACGGAGCATATTTCAAAGTCATATCGAACCATACGGGACTGTTTACGATTGCCCGTTTATTGCTGAAAGCCAGGAAGCTTTCTTTTCCGTGATATTTTCCCGTACCGCTGTTTCCGATTCCTCCGAACGGCAGGTTGTGGTTTGTGATGTGCATCAGAGTGTCGTTGATGCAGCCGCCGCCGGAAGTTGTTTTAAACAGTATGTCTTTTGATTTCTTGCTGTTCCCGAAATAGTAGAAAGCAAGCGGTTTTTCGTGAGAATTGACATAATCGATTACCTGCGAAATATCGTCGAAAGTCATTACCGGTAAAATCGGCCCGAAAATTTCTTCCTGCATGACAGGATATTCCGGTTTGACGCCGTCAATCAGAGTGGGAGCCATGTATCTTTCATTTTCATCAAATTCCCCGCCGAAAACAATATTGCCGTCGAGCAGCAGTTTTTTCAACCGTTCCATGGCTTTTACATTCACTATACGTGGATAGAATCTGCTTTGTTTACAGTCGTTTCCAAACATATCGACAACAGCTTTTTTATACTTTTCCACGAACAGATCTTTTACCGAATGATGTATGAACAAATAATCGGGAGCGATGCATGTCTGGCCGGAATTGACAGTTTTTCCCCATGCAACACGTTTTGCGGCAATATCAATATTAGCCTCTTTATCAATGATACACGGACTTTTTCCTCCAAGTTCCAGCACAACGGGAGTTAAATGTTCCGAAGCTGCTTTCATCACTTTTTTCGCTAAATCGGGACTTCCGGTGAAGAAAATCAAATCAAAGCGCTGCTCGAGTAAAATTTTGTTTACCTCTCTGTTGCCCTGTACGATACCGATATAGTTGGACGGGAAAGTTTCCGCAATCATCTCTTCCATTACTCTGGCTGTTTCCGGAGTATAGGGCGAAGGCTTCAATACTGCACAGCATCCTGCCGAGACAGCTCCGATTAAAGGATTCATTAACAGTTGGAAGGGATAATTCCACGGGGAAATAATCAAAGCAACGCCAAGAGGTTCGTATATAATCCGGCTCTTTGAAGGCAGCAGATGAACCGGAGTAGCAACCCGTTGAGGTTTAGCCCATTTTTTCAGATGTTTGATATGGCTGTTTATTTCCTGAAGAACTATGCTGATTTCGGTCAAATAAACCTCTTCCGGCGATTTATGCAGGTCATTCCAAAGCGCTCCGGTTATTTTTGCCTCATATTTGAGTATTGCCGATTTAAGTTTCTTCAACTGTTGCAGTCGAAAATCCACGTTTTTTGTCCGGTGTTCCGAAAAAAACTCTTTCTGGCTTTTCAGTATTTTCCCGATATCCGTTTTTGGAGTATTTTCCATAATATCAATTATTTTCTTCCTGTGAAATGGTCCATTGTTTTATATATTCCCAACAGTCCGCCGACAAAGCGGTCGAAAACGCAGACGGGCAATATTCCCTGTAACAGTCTTAGAATTTTATATATCGGCGGTATATCCAGAAAGATTCTGTTCCTCTCGATAGCCCTGATAATTTTCCGTGCCACCTTTTCCGGTTTAAGGACAGGGATCAGCGACTGTACACCCTCAAACATTCCCGTATCGATGTAATAAGGCATTACGGTCGTAACTCTCACGTTTTTGCGTAACCGATTCATTTCAATCCGCAAACTGTCCGACCAGCCCACCACAGCCCATTTGCTGGCAACATAAACCGACATTTTCGGATTCGAGATTAATCCTGCCGCCGAAGCGATATTGCAGATATGTCCCGAATCCCTGGTCATCATGCCGTTAAGAAATGCCAGAGTAACAAACATCGGCGCATCGGCGTTTATGCTCATGGTGCGGTGAATATCGTTTTCCGAATGTTCGTGAAAATATTTTCCGACAACAATTCCTGCGCAATTGATCAGTATATCAACCGTTCCGAACTGTTCTTTTACCTGTTTCGCCGTATTTGCGATCTGTTCCGTATCCGAAAGATCTACATGATAGCCGCAAACTTTCCCCAGTCGTGAAAATTCGGCGACCACATCGTTTATACCCTGTCTGTTAACATCCCATATCACAAGTTTTGCACCCCGTTCGAGCGCCAGAAGTCCCATGATTTTTCCTGTGCCGGAAACTCCGCCTGTAATCAATACGGTTTTATTCTGGAAATTGCTCACAGACTTTATCTTTTATCTTATTTCGGCAGATTGAAAGCAGTTTTAAGCTCTTCCATCTGTTCCGGAGACGTTCCTTCGGGTGTAAAACCCATTTGTTTGGCGGTCAGATATATTTGCGCCGATTTTGAAAGCGTGTCAATCATGTCGAAAGCTTCGGTGATGTTCTCGCTGACTGCGCATATACCGTGCTTTTCCCACATAACGACATCATATTCTTCAAGTTCTTTTATTGTCGCATCGGCAAGTTCAAAAGAACTCGGCATGGCGTATGGAATGATACCCAGCCCTTTCGGACAGAAAGCCCTTGTTTCGGGAATCATGCTCCACAGAAGATATGTCAGCCTGTCTTTTTCCAGAAATGCCGGATTATGAGTCATCGCAATCAAATCAATCGGATGGGTATGCAAGGCCGCTTTATAATTCGAGCCTTTGCTTATCAAATAGTTGTGCATGGACAGATGTGAAGCGAGTTCCGACGTTGGTTTCACCGGATTGTCGGCGATGATTACATAGCTGCTACAGTCGTCTAAAATGCGTATAACCGAAGCATTTTCCATAGGCCGGCGCGCTAAATCCCGCATCCGTTTGTTTGTCCCCTTGCAAAAAAAGTAACAGCCTTTCAAAAACGGAAGAGTCCTGCCTATCGGTATGATACCGCTTATAGCCTGCATATTCCTGATTTCATCATCTGCAAAATCCGTTATGTTGACAGTGATGTTTCCGCCGTTACGTTCAGCCCATCCCTTCTGCCATAAATATCCGGCAACTTCCGCAACATCAGCGACTTGTTCGGCAAGTAAAGGGCGATTATCCAATATTGATTTCATATTTAAAATACTTATTTACATTAATCATTTTATGGCGCAAATTTATAAAACTTATTTGATATATGAATTTGAAACGGGTAAACGGGTGTACGACAAATCTCAGAACTTACATATCGGGACTTACCTGTTACGGATTAAGTAAGGAGGGTGTCAAACGTAAACTTCCCAATGCTTCATTGATTGTAAACGAATTAAAACAGCGTTTTCCCGGCCGTTCACAGGCAAAGAAGGATGAATGACTTCGACATTGCCGCAGACGACCGTCTCTCTGCATCGCGCGAATACGGTTGTAGCGGTCGGTGAACAGGATTTTTCTATCGGTGACAGCAAATTTGCTGTCGCCGATTTTCTGTTTCCTGTCGGCGACCTCGACATCGCAGAAAAAATCGTTGAATTTTGCCGTTGTCGATAGCAGTATCGCCGTCAGCGAGGGCAGTGTCCCCGTTCACGATAGAAAATTCACAATCGCAGACCGCAAATTCGGGCAAAAAAATGTGTCTAATTCCCGTCGGCGGCAGGATATTTCCGTCGCAAAATAGCAATGTCGAGGTCGGCGACAGCAATACCGGATGCGAAGACCGAACCGTCGAGGCTGGCGACAGGAATATTCCCGCTGAAAACGCCTGCGTAATTTGTTTGTGTGTAATTGATAAATTTCACGTACTTTTGTATCGAATAAAAATGATTCGATTTATTATAAAACATAATATAAATCAAGGAACAATGTTAGAAAATGATTACTTGGATAAAATAATATGCGGAGACAGTTTAACTGTAATGCGCCAAATGCCTGACAGATGTTTGGATTTAACGGTAACTTCGCCGCCATATAATCTCAAGAATTCGACTTCGGCAAATTATTTTATTTGTCGGAGAAAAACCGGAATAAATCTCAACCCACAAATAAAGTACAAATGGAATTAGCTGATGAACAAATAATACGCCAAGATTTTGTTGATAATTCAATTTTTGAATTACTGCAATCTTTAAATCCTACGGATAAAAAGATAAATTGGGATATTGAAATGATAGGTCAAATACGGGAATCTGTCGAATCTATGTTTGTCGAGAGAGAAATCTGTACTGAACAGGAATTTTATCCATATTTAGAAGAATAGATGTATGGAAATTCGGGAAACACAAATAGGGGATATTCTAAATCAGTTCACCGTCTCAATGAAAAAAACGTTAAAGCTGGAAGAGCATTATCAACCGGAATATGAGTGAATAATATTAAAAATCAAATTGCCGAATTAATCGAAAAAGTTTCTATCTTTGCAGCGAAAGCGAAAGATTATTAAACGAAGCTAAAGATATGGTAGAAAGGGAAATAGAAATATAAAGAATTAAATAATAGAATTATGGCAAAAGATATTAATAAAGACAAATTTCCGGAAGAAACAAAATTGAAGCTGAGTATTTTCGCAGAATGTTTCAGAGAATGGTTTCCCGTATTCATTCATAATCCTTATATTAAGGAGGTTTATATTTATGATTTTTTTGCAGGAAGTGGAAAAGACGAGGAAGGAACATTCGGCTCTCCACTGATATTGCTAAATGAAGCAAAAGGCGCAGATTGTCAATATTGTAAGCAAGTCATAAAAAATAATAAAACTGTACATTTTGTTTTCAATGAGAAAGAAAAATTAAAACAGAAAAAGATGATTGAGAACATAAAATCCTATATGAATGAATGTTTGTCTGTTAATTGCAAGGCTGTTTCATGTATTTACCACTATGAAAATTTTAATCAAATGGAATTTAAGGATATATTTCAAATTGATAAATTTCAATTTATTCTGAAGAATAACAGTTGTGGTAAATTTATTCTATTAGATCAATATGGGTTCAAGCAAGTCGACAGGGATATTTTTTTGCAGCTGGTAAATGCGCCTAAAACTGATTTCATATTCTTTATTTCATCATCTTTTATACGGAGATTTAAAGAACATCCATATACAAAACAATATTTCGATACGGAGCAAATTCTCTTTGATGAAACAAAACCCAAAGAGTGTCACCGGCTGATAGCCCAATACTATAAAAATATAATTCCTTCCAACAAAGAATATTACTTGCATCATTTTACGATTCAAAAAGGAGCCAATTATTGGGGGTTAATTTTTGGGACAAATCATTCTTTGGGAATGGAAAAGTTTTTAAAGATATGTTGGAACAAGGATGAGCTGTCGGGTGAATCAAATTGTAATATCAATAATGATTTTTCTAAAGGAACCTTATTTTACAACGAAACCGGAACAGTAAGAAAACAAGAGGTAGAATCAGATATTAGGAGCAAAATACTGTCCGGCGAAATTTCAAATAATATAGGCGGGCTAAAATATGCGCTGAAAAAAGGCTGCTTACCCGAGTTATTTACATTGGTTGTAAAACAGCTGGAAGCAGAAAAGAGAATAACAAGAGTAGGAAATCTCAATTATTCGTCTACAAATATTCATCGAGTCGAGCAATATAAAATCAATCTGATATGAAAACAACAAAAATTGAATGGACAGATGCAACATGGAATCCTTCAATTGGCTGTTCCAAGGTAACTGCCGGTTGCAAAAACTGTTATGCGGAAATTATGGCAAGAAGACTGCAGGCTATGGGTATTTCCGGTTATGAAGACGGTTTTGAATTTAAACTCTTACCGGAGAGGCTTCATCAACCGGAATATGTCAAAAAACCGACAAAATTCTTTGTAAATTCAATGAGTGATTTATTTCATGAAAAAATGCCATTTGATTTTCTTGATAAAATATTTAATGTGATTACAAACACACCTCAACACTATTATCAAATACTTACAAAAAGAGAACATATCCTTCAGGAATATTTTCGGGAAAGAACCGTGCCTGCAAATGTATGGCTGGGTGTAACAGTAGAACAGGAAAATACCAAATATCGGATAGATGTTTTAAGAAATATTGACGCTACAGTTCGGTTTATTTCCATAGAGCCTTTAATAGGCGATGTTGGATCACTGAATTTAACAAAAATCCATTGGGTGATTGTTGGCGGAGAAAGTGGAAACAGCGCCAGACCAATGAATCCTGAATGGGTGATAAATATCCAAAAACAATGTGAAAAGCAAAAGGTAGCATTTTTCTTTAAGCAATGGGGTACTTGGGGAGAAGATGGTATAAAAAGAAATAAAAAAGAAAACGGCAGCACTTTACTGGGAAGAATATGGAAAGAAGAACCCGTTATTGAACAAATCTGACATTGCCGGTGACCGGATTTTTCCGTCGGCGACAGCAAATTTGTGTGTAATTGATAAATTTCACGTACTTTTGTATCGAATAAAAATGATTCGATTTATTATAAAATTACAATGATAACACTTGCTGAAATACTCAAAGATTCAGACTATAAACAGGCTCAGTTTGATCTTGTGCAGATTCATGAATTTGAACAGAAAATCATTCCCCGGACGGATAAAAACGGGAAAACAGTTCCTTACATCGAATGTGCCGTCCGTAAAAAGGAAATTCGTCTTACGCCCGAAGAAGCTGTTCGCCAGTTATATTTGGAGATATTACTCAACGATTACCGGTATCCTGCCGACCGTATAGAGCTGGAATATGCCGTTACTTTCGGACGGGAAAAGAAACGCGCCGATATTGTGATCTTCGACAAACAGCAAACTACTTCGCCCTACATAATTGTAGAGATGAAGAAGCCGAAACTCAAAGACGGCAAGGAACAGCTGAAATCGTACTGTAACGCCACCGGAGCGCCTATCGGCGTGTGGACAAACGGCGACTCCATTTCGTTTTACCACCGTCGAGACCCTAACTATTTCGAAGATATTCCCAACATTCCCAGGGCAACGGAAAAACTTTCCGAGATTCTTTCCGCACGCTGGACAATCAGTGACCTGATAAAAAAAGACAAACTTGTCAACGAACGTAAATCGCTTAAGGGACTTATCCTTGAAATGGAAGACGAAGTGCTGGCAAATGCAGGCGTAGATGTCTTTGAGGAACTGTTTAAACTGATATTCGCCAAACTTTTTGACGAACTGGAGTGTGGACGGAAACGGAAACAGTATCTCGAATTTAGAAATTACGGCGATACGGAAACCGAACTGAAAGAAAAAATACAAAACCTGTTCGACCGTGCCAAAGAGAAGTGGGAAGGCGTATTCCCCTCCGGTGCAAAAATCGAACTGACGGCTTCGCATCTTTCTGTTTGCGTGTCATCGTTGCAGGACATGAAACTGTTCAACAGCAATTTGGATGTGATAGACGACGCTTTTGAATATCTGATTAACAAAAGCAGCAAAGGCGAAAAGGGACAGTATTTCACACCGCGTTACGTGATTGACATGTGCGTGCGGATGCTTAATCCTCACGAAACGGAAACTATGATCGACACCGCTGCAGGCAGTTGCGGTTTCCCGGTACATACAATTTTCTATGTATGGAAGAATATACTGAACGGATTGGGACTTCCCGAAACGCATCTGTTCACTCTGGAGGAAAAACCGGCGCGCTGTACGGATTATGTGAACAATAAAATTTTCGCTATTGATTTTGATGAAAAATCGGTACGTGTAGCGCGCACGCTCAATCTGATTGCCGGCGACGGACAGACCAATGTCATGCACCTGAATACGCTCGACTGGGAACGCTGGGACGAAAAAACAACCGACGAAAACTGGCGGGACACTTACAACGAAGGCTGGAAAAAACTCAAAAAACTGCGAATAGACAAAAACAGCAACCGCGATTTTTCTTTCGACATCCTGATGGCAAATCCGCCGTTTGCCGGCGATATAAAGGAGAGTCGCATACTGGCAAAGTACGATTTGGGCAAAAAGCCCGGCGGTAAATATCAAAACAGTGTGGGACGCGATATTCTGTTTATCGAGCGCAATCTTGATTTTCTGAAACCCGGCGGACGTATGGCGATTGTTCTTCCGCAAGGGCGTTTCAATAACAGCAGCGACAGGCAGATACGGGAATATATTGCAGAACGCTGTCGAATTTTAGCGGTAGTCGGCTTGCATGGAAACGTTTTCAAACCGCATACCGGCACTAAAACAAGCGTCTTGCTGGTACAGAAATGGGACGATAAGCTATGCCCGAAAGTTGATGATTACCCGATATTTTTTGCGACGATGCAAGAGCCGGGTAAAGACAACAGTGGCGAAAAAATCTACCTGCGCAAACGTGATGCAAAGGATCGGTTTGCTCTTGCCCCGCAATATACGCAAAGCGAAATGACACTGCACGAACCGCAGATTGAATATGTTTCCGACCCCAAAAA
>JAISPE010000249.1 GCA_031275145.1 Prevotellaceae bacterium
TATTTATTATAACTTTGTGCCGAAATGTAAAAAAAATTGACAATGTCGAAAACAAAGAAAGCATATTTTTGTCAGCAATGCGGTTATGAATCGGCGAAATGGCTGGGAAAATGTCCCGCGTGCGGCGAATGGAATACATTTATCGAAGAGACGGTATCAAAATCGTCGCCTGCTCAGGCTGCCGGTGGCGGCAGATCTTCATCGAAACCCGTCAGAATAAACGATATCAGTATCGAAGAGCATAACCGGATACTGTTGTCCAACAACGAAATGAACAGACTGCTCGGCGGAGGTCTTGTCGCCGGTTCGATTGCGCTTATCGGAGGAGAACCCGGCATCGGAAAATCGACTTTAAGTTTGCAGATAGCCTTAAAACAGTCTAATTTAAAGACCCTTTACGTTTCGGGTGAGGAAAGCGCCAGCCAGATCAAGCTTCGCGCCGAACGTCTCGGCGGCGGAAATAACAGTAACTGTTACATTCTTCCGGAAACGCTGCTGGAGAACATTCTGTTACAGGCAAAAGAGACGAATCCCGATTTCGTTGTGATAGATTCGATACAGACCATCTACACCGAAAGGCTGGATTCCTCGCCCGGAAGCGTCTCGCAGATAAGAGAATGTGCCGCCATGCTCATGCGTTATGCAAAAGAAAGCAACACGCCGGTATTTGTCATCGGGCATATAACAAAAGACGGGTCTATCGCAGGGCCTAAAATTCTGGAACACATTGTCGATGTCGTCTTACAGTTTGAAGGGGACAGCAATTATATATACAGACTCCTGAGATCGATGAAAAACCGTTTCGGCTCGACCGACGAAATCGGCATTTTTGAAATGACGGGCAGCGGTTTAAGGGAAGTAAGCAATCCGTCGGAAGTTCTGATAACCCGTCATGACGAGTCTTTGAGCGGCAGTTCCGTCGCTGCAATGATCGACGGGGCGCGCTCGTTTCTCATTGAGATACAGGCGCTGGTAAGTACGGCCGCTTACGGAACGCCGCAACGGTCTGCTACCGGTTTCGATGTACGGCGTTTGAACATGCTGCTGGCTGTTCTGGAAAAACGCGCGGGATTCAGGCTGGCAGTTAAAGACGTGTTTCTCAACGTCGCGGGAGGAATAAAAGTGATTGATCCGGCAACAGATCTTGCCGTTGTATCGTCAATACTTTCGTCCACTGCCGATATTCCTGTCCCGCAGGACTGGTGTTTTGCGGGCGAGGCAGGATTGTCCGGCGAAATCCGTCCCGTAAACAGGATTGTCGCAAGAGTGTCCGAAGCAGAAAAATTAGGCTTCAAAAAAATTTTTGTGTCCAAATATAACAGGAAAACTCCGGAGTTAAGCAAATTTAAAATTGATATTCAATACGTCAGTAAGATTTCCGAATTGACGGAAAAGCTTTTTTGACAGAATTTTCCTCTTTTTGACAGGATTCTTTTTTTGACAGAATTAACAGAATTTTCATAATTTACAAAATCTGTTAATTTTGCAAATTTTGTTAATTCTGTCAAAAAAAACCCCTTTTGTGCACGTAAAAATTACGGGGCAGCAAAAGGGGGGATAAAATTAATTTATTGTTTAAAAAAATATCAATTGTTTTTTTCTTCCAGCATTTTTGAATATTTCTCGTAATCCTGTTTATACTTATCATTTTCCACGCGAAAACGGAAATTGATTTCTTTCAATGCCTGTATTGTTGAAATTTCATCGGCATTTCTTTTAAACGCTTCCTCAAGGAAAGGCAATGCATTTCTCAGTTCCCTGTCGGCGAGATCCAACAGTCTTTCGTATTCCTTGTCTTTTTCCTGCATGGCCTGGTCGTTATATTTGGCGCCCAGATTAAAATGGAGAAGTCCCCGTTTATAATACCCGAAAAAGTTATCGGGGTCAATTTCTGTTGCCTTGACGTAACATTTCTCTGCGCCTTCCATATCATCCAACCTTTCGAGAAGATCGCCCTCAACGATGTAGAGGTTTATATTTGTTGCTTCCTTTTCCTGCGCCTTCTTGATGAACGGAATAATGTCTTTGGGGTCTTTTTGGGCAGCGATATAACTGTTTATCAAAGCAATTATTAACTGCTGATTTTCGGGATAGGCGACTATCCCCTTTTCCAGGATTTCCCGCGATTCGTCTTTTTTACCGCCTTCTTTCAGGGCTTCGGACAGATAAAAATAAGCATCGCCGTTCTCAATGTAATTTATATCCACTGCCCGGCGTAAATATTTCTCTGCGGCAGCATAGTTTTTTGCCTCAATAGCAATGACTCCGGCATAATAAATGGAAAGAGAGTCTATTTCTCCCGTTTCATCCAGACAGTTTACTGCCAGTCCGAAAAATTCGACCGCCTCGTCATATTTACTCAGATTGTACTTGTTAAACGCTTCCTGTTTTGTCTGTGCGGCCAGGAGAGAAAATTTCTCGTTCAGTTTTTTGGTGTTTTTACCTCCCGTGTCCAGACTTTTTGCCTTAGCAAAGGCCTCGTACGATTTTTGCATCGGATTCGGGACTTCGTATTTGAGGATATCCCAGAACTGAATCGCGGCGCTTTCGATATATACTTTTTTATCGTTAAAAGTATGTACCGTGTACTTTTTGCCGTTCAATGTCTCCGGTTGCGCCGTAGCGGTGACGTCGTCGTCCAGTCCGGCCATTGCAAGTTCGTACATTTCCTGGCTCATTCCTACAGATATAAGTTCAACAGGGGCCTTGGCTATTTCGTAAAACAATTCGCCCCTTGAGATCCATGTTTTGGGATTGATTCCCTTTTTAGGATCTTCGATACTTTTATCACTTGCAGCGATTTTCTTGTCATATTTCTGTGAAAATGCTACATTAACACTTAAAAGTAATAATACTGCAATTAATAATCTTTTCATTTTTTTACCTTATTTTAATTTAGAAATCGATATTATATTTGTTTTTTAATATTTTTTCAACACATTTTACATTCATGTTCTTTTATTTTAATCATCTAATTTTCATTCGATTTTATCGAAATAAACTGTAGAATATCGCGATAAAAACGTCTGCTAAATTAACAATTATTTAATAATTCGACAACAATTCGGAAAAAACCGGTGAATTTCATCGTGACTTTATATAAACTGTTGTTAATTCAAATTTTTCATGTACCTTTGCCCCCGCATTTATGAGACTCCGTAGCTCAGTTGGTAGAGCAATTGACTCTTAATCAATGGGTCGAGAGTTCGAGCCTCTCCGGGGTCACACATCAAGACGCTTTCGATATACAAACATCGAAAGCGTTTTTCTTTGTTTTCCTGCCTGCGACACGACAAAACCGGTAAACGGAAAACCGAAAT
>JAISPE010000358.1 GCA_031275145.1 Prevotellaceae bacterium
AAAAAAGTGCTGAGATACAAGGAATTTTTATTAAAAAAAATGGTTGACAATGATTCGGAAGTCGAATCGTTTATTAACGAATCGCTTGATTTTTCAAAGTCCAAGAAAGGGGTAACGGATGTCAGAGACTGGGAAACGTTTACATTCAGCAGTACTCCTTTGATTTCGGCAATTGCTCTGCTGAGTAAAATACAGGTGGATATTTTGAACTGCGAAAGCTATGTGCTGGAACACCTGCGGTCGCGTATCGGTAAAGACGATCTTAAAATCTCGAATGTGGAAGCGGTGGTAAGCAATCCTAACGGAATGATTCTGAAAGGTTCATCGGGTGAAGCGGAAGTATTTCTGGTTGCAGTCGAAGAATCCCTAAAGGCATACGCACATTTCAACGGCCAAAAAGTAGAGATGAAAGGCGGCAAAGCGAAGATTCCTTTTTCCGGTACAAACATCGGTCCCACTACTGTGTCGGGACATCTGACATACAACGCTTCGGGAAAAGAAGAAAAAAAACCCTTTAAGTTTGAATATCATGTTGTCGAGCCTTCGCTGGCAATTTCGCCGACCAAGATGAACGTATTCTATCTGGGGGTTGACAATCCGATAGATCTCTCGGTATCGGGAGTTACTCAAAAAGACCTGGACGTCAGTATAACCAATGGAACGCTGACATCCGCAGGACAGAGCGGCTCATATATTGTAAGACCGAAATCTGTCGGTACATGCAGCATATCCGTAACCGCAACGGTGAACGATGAAAAAAAGAATATGGGTACAAGGGAATACAGAGTGAAACGTGTCCCGAACCCCGAGCCTTCGATGCACAATGTAACAGGAAAGTCCGTCACCAGAGCTAAATTGAGCACGGTACAGGGCGTTGTAGCCGAAATGAAAGATTTCGATTTCGATTTGAAATTTACTGTACAGTCGTTTACTGTAGAAGTAATATCTGCCGATTATCTTAGATCCGAATCGTCGAACAGTAACAAATTCACAGAGGCACAAAAAAAATTGATGACTGACGCTAAAGTAGGGTCAAGAATTTATATAACGAATATCAGGGCAAAAGCAAGCGGCATCGACGATGTCAGAACTTTGCCCAATATAGATTATCAAATTGATGGTTAAAAAAAAATACATTTTATGAAAAGGATTTTAATTTTGAATATGCTGTTTGCTCTTCTGTTCTCTTACAGTTCTTTCGCTCAGGAAGAAAACAGCGAAGCCGAAGAAGAAGAACAATTGCAGCCCATGCTTCCCAAAACGGATATTTTCGACAGGGTAATAGTGAAAGAAAAGAAACCTGTTGAATATGCCGAAATCAGGGAAGAAGACGTATTGTGGTCCCGATTTATCTGGCGAATAATTGATTGTCGGGAAAAATTGAATTTTCATCTGTATTATCCTGTAGATCCGATACAAAACAGAAAAAGTCTTGCTCAGTCATTGATGGAGGGCATCAGTAAGGGAAAAATACAGGCGTATGACGACGAAAATTTCACATCTAAAATTTCTGTAGAAAAAGTTATGGAAAGATTGGGCGCTGTCGAACGCGAAATAGAAGTAGAAGATATGGATAATCCGGGACAGATGATCAAAACCAAAGAAATAGGACAGGCAAACTGGAAACTGGTGAGAGAATACAAAATCAAAGAGAAATGGTTCTTTGATAAAAGATATTCAAGAATGGATGTGCGTATCATTGCTGTATGCCCCATAAAGGTATTTAAAAAAGGCGCTTCGGGAAATAATGTCGAAGCCGGAGCAAACGATACGGAAATACTTAGAGAAGAATTGTGCTGGATTTATTTTCCCGAAGCAAGACGGGTGCTGGCAAACACAACATGTTATACCGGTAAAAATCCACAGGCAAATATTTCTTTCGACGATATCTTCCACAAAAGATATTTCTCTTCGCGTATAACTCAAGCAACAAATGTTAATGATATAGAAATTAGAGAATATACTCACGGCGGTCTCGAAGCGTTACTCGAATCCGAAAGAATCAAAAACGAAATGCTTCAGTTAGAAAGTGATGTTTGGAGCTATTAATACCGGTTGTAGAATTTGACATAAAAAAGGAATTTATATATTGGAAAAGAGGTCGGAACAAAACTCCGGCCTTTTTTTCTATATGCCCCTGCCCGGCGTCGTGTCCAGACTGCGTCATCCTTGCCCTTGCTCGGCGTAGTCTCCAGACTACGTCGAGTTAAAAGCAAAGCTCCCGCTTTGCGCAAGGAACGAGTGCCGGACACAGCGGGAGACATTCCCGCGTTTGGGAACGAACGCCGCGCACAGCGGGAGACATTTGTACAGTGTACGAACGAAAGGGAGTATGACAGAAATCGCGTAAGGTGAGCTGTAAAAAATGTGAGGTTGTTAAGAATATTTTTTCGTTCAAATTCCGTAATCAAAATCCCGTAGGGTGGGTTGTAAAAAATATCGAATATTATGAAAAAAACATCGTTCTGTTTTCGAATGAATGAAATCCCGTAGGGATGAAATCAATGTCATCAATTTAAGAAATGCCGTCAATTTAAAGTACAAAAGGCTGTAACAAAAGCATTCCGTTAGGAAACTTTAGTTCGACGAAGTTAATGCATCGCTTTCATGGAACTAAAATGTAACCGATTAATATTTAATCATTTTAGTTTCTTGTTTTTTGAATTAAAATTTTTGATGGGGTACTCGGTAGAAATGCAGGCAAGCACAGCCTGCATGCCGTTAGGAATGCATCCAAAGATTAAAGCAATTATACATCAAACGGAAGGTTGTGTACGTAAATGCATAGAGATGCATTCCTAACAGAATGCAACGCAGCGTCGAACTAAAGTTTCCTAACGGAATGTAATGAACTACAATCTTTTTTTTAATTGACGACATTGGGGGATGAAATATCGGTAGAAAACACGTTCTCGCCTCCTTCCCAATCCCGTACCTTATTGCTTTGTTCGGTTTAATAAGGTGTCTTTTGGCAAGTGCTGCTTCATATATTGCAAAAGGAGAGTCGTTTTGCCTACTCCCCGCGCCACGCAAATACCTGTCAGACGGCAGAATTAACAGATTTTGTAAATTATGAAAATTAATTGACTTCGTCGAACTAAAGAAATTCTGTCAAAAAAAGTCGCACACCTTTTTAAAAGCCTCGATAAAATACTGTGCTTCGTTTTCGGTTATACACAAAGGCGGCAGCAGGCGGATAATATTTGTAGATGAAGCGCCCGTAAATATTCTGTGTTCGA
>JAISPE010000365.1 GCA_031275145.1 Prevotellaceae bacterium
CGCAAAGGACGCAGGAAAGTCCCGCAAAGACTTACGGGTATACGGCAAAAAGGAATAATTGACCTTATTATTCTATGCGCCTCACGCGGGATCGACATCTGCGACGATTATTATCCCCGCATATTTTTTGTCCGATTTAAGCTGGATAAAAGCATTATTCATCAGATATTTCCACTGGTTGAGGTTTGAGTTTTTCTTCAATTTGATTCGGAAGTTAAGGATATATTTATTTTGTATTCGTCCTACCGGAGGGGGTTCGGGGCCGGCGACGTCTTTGCCGAAGATTTTCACCAGCGCAGTTTTCAGGATGTCTCCCGCGGCGCGCACGAGATCCTGATTCGTATGCTTTATCGACAGAATCACAAGACGGCAAAACGGCGGATAGTTAAAAATCCGGCGTTCATCAATCTGCGTGTCGAAAAAGGAGATGTAATCGTGGTTAACGACCTGTCGAATAACAGGATTTTCGGGGACTGCGGTCTGAATAATCACTTCACCCTGCCTGTCTTTCCGTCCCGCCCGTCCTGCGACCTGCGACATAAGCTGGAAACTCCGTTCGTAAGCCCTGAAATCCGGGAAATTCAGCAGATTGTCGGCGTTCATTATCCCGACAAGGCTAACGTTTCCGAAATCAAGTCCCTTGGTAATCATTTGCGTGCCGATCAGGATATCAACGGTATGCGCCTCGAAATTATACAGAATCCTGCTGTAGGCGAATTTCGATTTAGTAGAATCAAGATCCAACCTTTCGATTCTTGCTTCCGGGATAAGGAGGGACAGTTCGTCTTCTATCTTTTCAGTGCCGAAGCCTTTGGTCTTGATACTCGAACTGTTGCAGGCGGGACAGACGGAAGGCATCGGTATGGAATATCCGCAGTAATGACATGTCAAAGCGCTGTTATACTTGTGATACGTAAGGCTGACGTCGCAATGCCTGCATTTTGCCACGTGACCGCAGTCGTTGCACTGAACGAACGGGGAAAATCCTCTGCGATTCTGAAACAGGATAACCTGTTCGTTCCTTGACAGTGCGGCTTTAATGGCGTTCAGCAGCGATTCCGAAAAACCGGACACCACTTTCTTCTTCGCATAAGCTCTCCTCATGTCTACCGTCCATATTTTCGGAAGGATTGCCTTGCCATACCGCTCGGTAAGTCTGACCAGGCCGTATTTCCCCTGCGTAGCGTTGCAGTAACTTTCCAGCGAAGGCGTTGCAGAGCCAAGCACGACCTTTGCGCCGTGTATTTTCCCCAAAATCACAGCTGCATCGCGGGCATTGTATCTCGGAGCGGGATCGTACTGTTTATAAGTATTCTCATGTTCTTCGTCCACGATTATAAGTCCCAGATTGTCGAACGGCAGGAGAAGCGAAGACCGTACGCCGAGAATGATTTCCACACCGCGCTCCTCGCCGTCTTTGGATTTCAAAAGATTATGATACACTTCCGTCCGTTCGGCGTCGCTGAAACTGGAATGATATACTCCCACTCTGCTGCCGAACACCATCCGCAGACGGTCTATAATTTGCGTTGTCAAAGCGATTTCCGGCAACAGGTACAGAACCTGCCTGTTTTCTTTCAGCATACAGTCGATCAGACGTATGTATATTTCGGTTTTTCCCGACGAAGTTATTCCGTGCAGCAAAACGGGTTTATCGGCGGTTTTCAGACTCTCGAATGCTGTCTGCTGGGCCGGCGAGAGTTCGGGCAAGTCTTTCTGCGCGACAGTCCCGTTTTTCAGGCGGTTGATTATCTTTTTTGCCGAGATGAATATCTCCTTTTCTTCACACATCCTGTAAACGGATTCCGAAACACCGCTTTTGTCGAGAAGTTCTTTTTTCGGTATCTCCAGAGGATGGGCGAAATCCAGAGGACTTGCAATTTCGGTGTATTTCAACAGCAACTGTTTCTGTTTACGCGCTTTTTCCAGAGATGCAAGCGTTTCGTCAAGTTTCCTTTCACTGTCGATACCGGGATGCAGCGATATGAAAGACTGATATTTCGACCTGTAACTGTTTATCAGTTCTTCTTCGATAATGACTATTCCTGCGTCTAAAAGTTTTTTGATATTCGGAAGGATGTTTTTTTTGTTGATAGTCTTCGACAAACCGTCCATCGAAATCTGTTTGTCGAGCAGACTGCCGATTATTTGCCTGTCGGTATCATCCAGACCGGCGTCTTCGGGTAAATCGCTGTAAACAGTCCGGTTAAGAGCGATTGTAGTCTGACTTTCCAGTTTCAGATATGCCGGAAGAGCCGCTTTCATAACTTCGCCGAGCGTACACATGTAATAACCTGCAATCCATTTCCACAGTTCAAGTTGCGGGCCGGTTATGACGGGCGTTTCGTCAATCACGCCGATTATATCCTTTATTTCGAAACCGGCATTTACACTGTTTGCATCTTCCCGTATCCCGATAACTATTCCCGAATACATTTTTTTGTTTCCCAGAGGGATAATTACTCTGACACCGACTTTGACAGCGTCTTTCATCTCCTGCGGGACAGAGTATGTCAGTGTTTTGAGATACAGGGGAAGCAATACGTCTATTTCGATATTTTTTGTACTCACAGACACCGCCTTAATCCGATCATTCCCGCAATCACTCATAACCCATAACCCGTCTTACCCCAATATTACCATTGTCGCTCCAAATCCGTATTCCCGAAACGGGGCGTCGTGATAATGCACCAGCCCGGCATACTGCGTATCCAGCACGCGCCGTATTTCGCGTTTCAATCTGCCGTTTCCGACACCGTGAATAAACACCATCTTTCTTGTCCGGGAAGTAAAACCCGATTCCAGAGCCGTTATAAAACGCGCCTTCTGTATCTCCAGAATCTGAGCATTATCCAGTCCTCTTATGTCTTCGAGCAACTCTTCGATATGCAAATCTACCTCTTCGACATCCGGTTTGGTTTTTTGTGCCGGCTCAGGCGCCGGTTTTGCCGTATCCTTCTGCTTCATTGCTTCTTCCAGCTCACGCGGATTGATTTCGATTTGCAGTTCCGGAACACTGTTTGCCGCAATTTTCAGGATATACGCCTTTTCGTCGAAAAAGTCATTATCCGCAAACGCCGACTTTTTAGCAAACTCAACGGGATTCAAGTCCACATTTATCTGTTCGGGCGGATAGTATTTGTATTCCTTATATTTATATAAACAGCATACGATGCTTAAATTAAGTTTCGAACTGAAATCATCTTTACCGATATTGCAGACATATTCCTTTGTTTCCGGCTCTACGGTACTTTGTCCCAGCAGTTCCAGCCTGTCTGCGCCGGTACGGTACGAAACGGTGTATGTACAGTAAAACGAACTGTCGTTGATGAAGTACAGATTGAGATTGCAGCCGGCAGCGTTCGACGGGTCATCCGGCACAAACGCGAGTAAAATTTCGTAATCGTCGCTGTCTACAATATCAATGTCAGGCTGTTCGACGGAAACCTCCGCTTTCTCAGGCACGGAAACGTTTTTTTGAATGGACGGCTCATCTTTTGCCGGTTTTGCAGACCCGTATTCGTCCCGTCCAACTACAACAATATCCGAAACGGGAACGGGAATCTCAAACCCGTCTTCATCCGTAATTTGCACCATGTTAGAGCCGATTATTCCGGATATCGTTCCTCCACCGACTTCATTCAGAAACCTGACTTTATCGCCTACATTATATTTCATCGCCTGATCGAAAATAAATACAAACCGCCATTATAACAGTCTGGCCAGCATGTTTCCCGTATTTGTCTCGATACGGGTATAAATATCGTCCGTTATTTCCGCCTTTGTGAAAACTTCTCCCGTAATTTTCTCGTACAGTTCGATATATCTGTTACTGATGTTTTCGACAATCTCGGGCGTCATTTCGGGGACTTTCTGACCCGTTTTACCCTGAAATCCGTTTGCCATCAGCCATTCGCGTACAAATTCCTTTGACAGTTGCCGCTGCTGTTCTCCCTTTTCGAAAGCGTCTTCGTAACTGTCGGCGTAAAAATAACGGGACGAATCGGGGGTATGAATTTCGTCAATCAGGTAAATGACACCGTCTTTCCTGCCGAACTCATATTTCGTATCGACAAGCATCAGTCCCTGTTTTGCAGCCATATCGCTGCCTCTTTCGAAGAGCGCCAGCGCATATTTTTCCAAAAGATTATAGTCTTCCCCGGAAACCAGCCCGCGAGAGATTATTTCGCGCGGTGAAATATCTTCGTCATGCGCTCCCTGTTCGGCCTTGGTTGTAGGCGTAACAATAGGTTTATCAAAACGTTGATGTTCCCTCATTCCTTCGGGGAGCGGTGTTCCGCACATTTCGCGCGCTCCGGCCCGGTAAGCTCTCCATGCGCTTCCCGTAAGACAGGCTCTCACAATCATTTCCACCGGAAAAGCCTCGCATTTGTGTCCTACGGTAACCACAGGGTCGGGCGAAGCGATTTTCCAGTTCGGAACAATATCCGCCGTCGCATCCAGAAATTTGGAGGCAATCTGATTTAAAACCTGGCCTTTGTACGGTATCCCCTTAGGCAACACGATGTCAAACGCCGATATCCTGTCCGTAACAACCATGGCAAGATATTTATTGTCTATGGTATAAACGTCACGAACTTTCCCCGTATATTTATCCGTCTGACCGGGGAACAAAAAATCAGTATGAGTAATTGTATTCATATTAAACTGTTATTATCTGTTTTTTACAATACCCGTCACTAATTTTACGGGTATTTACGGGCGCAAATTTAATTCAAATTAATTAAAACGGATATTAATTCCTTTTTTTGACATAATTAACAGAATTTTCCCGGGAACCCTAACAGGGTTGGGAACCCTGTTAGGTGGGGTGTCAAAAATTTGACTATTTTAAAAAAAAGCTCACCCTATATTTTTAAATAACCTTCTCTTTTGCGCAAATAAAGTATCACCGATATTTTCATCTCTCACAGATTTTATCTTTTTTGTGCTCACTTCTTCCATTATATTT
>JAISPE010000110.1 GCA_031275145.1 Prevotellaceae bacterium
CGTTATTTCACTGTATTCAATGGATATTTCAGATTTTTGTAACTCAGAATCCGTCCTTTTACTTTGCCTACAATTATCGGAGATTCCAGTTCCAGAGGGACATGATTTTTATCGTCGGAGATCCAGAGCAGGATTTTTTCGTCTCCCTTAAAGACCGAGCCGGCAATCACTTCGACTGTAAATTTCAGGCAATTGACTTTGGTTTTCAATGCTTTTATTTTCTTTTGTTCCTTTCCGAGATAACGGCATTTGATATTGTAAATATCGTCGTCGAGAACAATCGACAGGGTGTAAATCCTGTTTGGCCAGGCGTCGCCGAAGTCAAGGTTTCTCAAATAATAAAAGTATGTAATCACATCCAGAGTACATTTGTCCAGATTCAAATCATGATTTTTAACGACGCCCTGTTTTTTTTCTATGACAACGTTTACCTTATTGTTTGTCCAGTCAAAATTATACGTATTCTTTATCGAATAGCCTCCCTCGTTAATGTCGCGGTGAAAGTACAGTGGACGAATTTCGGGGACAGTAAATTTGGATTCGTAAAAATCTCTGACCTTAAAAAAATTGTCGTAAAACTTGTACGTTTTGGCTTCGGCGGTCATGTGGAACTCTACCGGATGCATCTTCGTTTTGTTTACATTCAGCGACACCTCGCCCACATCCGTAAATATCGGTCCCCACGAATAGGATGCGGCATACGTAAGTGTTTCGTTACTGCTGAAAGCCAAATCCGGTTCATTAATGTTTTCTGTACAAAGTGTCTGCGTCATGCCTGCCGGACATCCCAAAAACAGGAATACGGCAGTAAATAAGAATTTCCGTTTCATATTAATTTGTTTAAGTTTCAGAACATTAATAAATATTTCATATAAAAAATACACTAAAAAAACCGGCATAAAAATAAGACAAAAAAAGATAACCGAAGTTAAAAAGTCGATTTCTTATTCATTTTCGCAAAATCTGCAAGCCGGCAATAATCTCCCTTTACCTCATCGAGTATGTTTTGAGGGATGTTTTGCACATTGGGATTTCCCGCATCGGGAAACACAAGAAGGTTGGGTGCAAAACGCATAAAGATTTCGGTCAGATGTTCGTTGGGAACAAATGCAATGATTGGCTGAAACATCTCGTAAAACAGAATGTTTGCCCAGTATGCGATGTATGGACCCGCTCCTGCCATCTGGTCTTTTATGTTGGCTATCATTTGTATGGCAATATCGTGATAATATTTGTCGCCTTCCATGAACGACAAGTATACCAGAATTGTAGCCATTGCCGAATTTGACGACGGATACGCTTTGTCTACAAAATCCATCATTCGCGGAATAATCGAAGGCACGGAATCGTCGTTGAAGAAAAACATTCCGGTCTTTTCATCGTAAAAATGTTTAAACGTGTAGTCGAGCAGACCCTTAATCGTTTTGTAGTAGAAGCGGTCTCCCGTAATCCTGTATAACCGGACAAACGCAGCTATGGAGAAAGCGTAATCGTCTAAAAATGCGGGCGTTTTATTTTCGTATATCCTGAACATTCTGTAGTCGTCAAGTATATAATCCTTTGTCAGCGAATTGGCGATATCTTTAGCCTGTTCCAGGAGATAATCTTCGCCGAAAGAGCGGTACGCTTCGCACAGCCCGCTAAGAAACAGTGCATTCCAGCTGGATATTATTTTCGAATCGATATTCGGTCTTTCGCGCTGTTCCCTGATGTTCAAAAGAGTGGTCTTTACTGTTTTGATCCTGCTTTTACATTCTTCTACCGGCATACCGTACTTTGCCGACAAAGTTTCCACATCCATATTAATAAACAGAACGTTTTGGCGTCTGTCTTCCTTCACTCCGAAATAGTCCGCGACCATATTATAGTCGTCGCCGAGTATTTTTTTCAATTCCGAAGCGGTCCATGTATAATATTCCCCCTCAATATTTTCGATTTCGGCATCAACGGAAGAGTGATACAGATTGTTTTTCGAAAGTCTCAGTTTCATGAAGTTTACCGTTTCTTCTATTACCTCTTTGTACAGCGGATTCGGATTGTTTCGATATGCCAGACTGTATGCCGAAATCAGCAGTGCATTATCGTACAGCATTTTCTCGAAATGAGGTCTTTTCCATGCCAAATCGTCGGTATACCGGAAAAACCCGCCCCGTAACTGGTCATAAATTCCGCCTTTTGCGATGCTGGTTAAAGTTTTCTCCACATAAGACGTCAAAAACGGGTCGTCGAGATAATATCCCGAATTGAGCATGAAAATGAGAGATACGGGCAGGGGGAATTTTGGAGCGCCCAGTGTGCCGCCGTTATCCCTGTCGAATTTTCTGCGCCATGGCTCCACTATCAGATTGATGGTTTCAACTGATATCTTTTCGACGGGTTTCTTCTCAACAATATTGGTATCTTTCAAGATTACAATCAGTTCTTTCCCGATTTCCTCCAGTTTGTCGCGGTCGTTCTTATACGTGTATTGCAGACCCAGTATCATTTCGAGAAACTGGTCGGGCGGGAAATATGTTCCTCCGTATACCGGCGAGCCGTCGGGTAAAAGAAAGCAGGAAACAGGCCATCCGCTCGAATTGGTAATGATTTCTACGGCATTCATATAAAACAAATCGACATCGGGACGTTCCTCCCTGTCGACCTTTACGCATACATAAAAGCGGTTAAGCGTTTTAGCTATCGTATCGTTGTCGAAACAGTTTCTTGACAGTTCGTGACACCAGTGACAGGCCGAAAAACCGATACTTATGAAAAGAAGTTTATTTTCTTTTTTTGCCGTTTCGAATGCTTCTTCGCACCATGGATACCAGTTGATTTTTTGATGGGCGTGATTTCGGAGATATGCGCTCGTCTCGTTTATTAATCTATTGTATACCATAAAATTTCAATCCTGTATTATTTTTATATTATAACATGTTTAAAAGACAGTTCAAAAATAAGCCTGTCTCCTCTTCAATTTCAGAAAACTGAAAGGATAACTGAAATCCTTTCCTTTTTCAAAATCAATTCTTTCAATTTCAATCCACTCGTTTTCCGGAATGTCCGGGAAAAAAGCGTCGGCATCATATTTATTGTGGACTTTTGTCAGATATATCATATCCACAATATCGATGGCTTCTCTGTACACAGTCGCTCCGCCGATAATGAACGGACTGTCGTCTATGCCGGATGCAACAGCTATTGCTTCTTCCAGCGAGGGGACAACAATGCACCCTTCGACAGCAAACTGAGGATTACGGCTTATGATAATACCGGTTCTGCCGGGCAGCGCCCTGCCCACAGATTCAAAAGTCTTTCGACCCATTATCACAGGATGACCGACAGTTACCGACCTGAAATATTTCAGGTCTTCCGTAATATGCCAGAGGAGCTTATTGTCTTTTCCAATGGCATTGTTCTCACCGACAGCAGCAATAATAGAAAGCATTATTTAATAATTTATTTAATTTTAACAACATACATCTCTCCGTATATAACCGCCCAAATGTTTAAAAATATGTAATTCGGGCGTAACAAC
>JAISPE010000181.1 GCA_031275145.1 Prevotellaceae bacterium
AAAAAATATTTTATTTTCATACTCAAAAAATATTTTGGTTATTGGATTTTTAATTCGTACGGCAGGATTTTTCCCGGTTTGTGTGCGGTAGATAAAAGCGGGAAAACAGAGAAATAAAACGAATAAAGACCCCGTGAAAAGAATCCTTCGTTTCTCCAAACATATCTGTTTATCAGCGTGTTTAAGTCGTCTGTTATGCGGTGTGCCGTTCTGAACAAGACACACGTATATACTGTTATGTGACTCGTAACTCGCTGATCTTCTCTCTCTCGCGCACGAAATAATCGTGCCAAAAAACATAATCCCCCGATTTATCGGAAGGTTACGTACACAATCTTTGGTGTTGTTATGCGAAATACTGCAATTCATATTTATCTATTTTTCTAATTTTAATCAACTAAAATACGAACACTAAAACGCCGCAAAGGTAAACAATTTTTTAATACAAGTGAACATCGCATAAAAAAAATTGTTAAAATATATTTGCGTTTTGTTTATATATGCGGTTAAATGTTTAAATACAGTTAGTTGTCCTGAATAAAAAATGTTGCGGTAATGTTTTTTTGACAGAAATTTTAATTCGGCGCAGCCAAACTTTAGTTCGGCGCAGCCAATTTGATTTGTAAATTATGAAAAAAATGCGATATGGCAATCCAGAAATACACGACCTTCCGGATTGCTTCATCGCTGCGTTCCTCGCAATGACGATGAGTCGCGGATTGCTTCGTCGCTGATTCATCGCTAATTCTTCGACAAGCGTAATTTCAGTTTCGTTACGAAACGGATATTCGCAATGACGAAGAGTTGCTCTCAACGGAGCGAGCAACATTCCCCGAATACTCCGGTTGCGCCGTACCTGCTTTTTTTACATGATAAAATAGACCGTCAGTTTATTGATGGACACAGATTGTCCGCAAAATCTGACATTAATTCCGATAAGGTGGAAAAATGCCGACAATTTTGCATCATCAATCTATTGATGATGCAAAATTGCGTGCATTTTTGAGCCGTCAATAAATTGATGCTCCCGAAATGGATACATTTTCTGACAAAATGTCAGTTGATGCCCTAAAATGACGCAAAATTTTAAACCGTCAAAGCCAAATAAGGGGTAGCAGTTCGGCATTATCTTTTCTTCCTGTCGGATTTTATGGCAACCGTTCGCGAGAACGATGATAAATCCGGCATGATACTGACTGAACTTCGGAAATCATGGGACCCTTATTTCCCCAAGAACCACCCCCTTTACGGCCTTTACGGGTATACGGCAAAAGAAGAATATTTCTTCATTTTGTCCTCAATCCCAGTTCGTCGAGAATGGTCAGATATTTGTCATTCAACCGGCTCAACACTGTTTCATAGTCGGCTTTATCTTTCAAGTCTGACAGTAATTCGAAATAATACTTAATCTTGGGTTCTGTACCCGACGGGCGAACGGAGACCACCGTTCCATCCTGAGTAAAAAATTGCAGTACATCGGATTTATGCTGATTTACCGGCGTTGAGATTCCGGTAAGAGTGTCGATTTGCTGTTGAGTAAAATAATCTACGACTGTGACAACTTTCGAGCCGGCGATTTCTTTCGGAGGACTGTTTCTGTAATTTTTCATCATTTCCCTGATTTCTTCCAGACCTTCTTTCCCTTTTCTGGTTATCGAGAGCAGTTTTTCCTCGTGCACCCCGAACCTTGAATATATATCCAGCAGCAAATCATACAGTGATTTATTATCCTGTTTAGCCCATGCGGCGACTTCGGCAATCATTCCGCAGGAGATGACAGCGTCCTTATCCCTGACAAAATCGCCGATCAAAAAGCCGTAACTTTCTTCGCCACCGCAGATAAAGGTTTTTTTTCCTTCATTTTCCCGGATTACTTCGGCGATATATTTGAATCCGGTAAGCACGTCGAAAATTTCGACCCCGTAATATTTTGCCATCACAGTCAGTAAATGCGTAGTAACCACTGTCCGGACAATATATTCGTTACCTTTCAGCTTATTTTGACGGCTAAGGTTTTCCAGACAGTAATACGTCAGAATTGAAGCCGTTTGATTGCCGTTCAGCAACTGGAGTTCATTCCTGCTGTTCCGTACGGCAATACCCACCCTGTCGGCGTCGGGATCGGTAGCCATAACCAGATCGGCGTTTTCGTCACCGGCTTTCTTTAATGCCAGAGTCAAAGCGCTTGACTCTTCCGGATTCGGAGAAACTACCGTCGGGAAATTGCCGTCGTTTACATCCTGTTCGGGAACGTGTATGATGTTCTTAAATCCGAGATTGCTAAGAAATTCCGGCACCAGTTTCACGCCCGTACCGTGCAGGGGAGTGTAAACTATCCTGATGTCGCTGTGCTTCTTTATTGCTTCCGGAGAAATCGAAAGGCTTTTGAGTTTTTCGAGATAGATTTTATCCACTTCTTCGCCAATGGAGACGATAAGTTCCTGATTAGCCTCGAAATTAACTTCTTTGACGGATTTTATCCTGTTCACCTCTTCCATGATATTGAGGTCGTGCGGTGAAGTTACCTGTGCGCCGTCGTCCCAGTAAGCCTTGTATCCGTTGTATTCCTTGGGATTATGCGAGGCGGTTATCATTACGCCGGTATTGCATTTGAAATGTCTTACTGCAAAACTTAATTCGGGCGTGGGTCTCAAAGATGAAAACAGATACACTTTTATTCCGTTGGCAGAAAACACGTTTGCAACCACTTCGGCAAAAAACGGACTGTTGTTTCTGCAATCGCAGGCAACAGCGGCGCTCAGCTGTTTTGCGGGAAACTGCCGTTTCAGATAATTCGCAAGTCCCTGAGTAGCCATGCCAACCGTATATTTATTCATTCTGTTAGTTCCGACGCCCATTATTCCTCTAAGTCCTCCGGTACCAAATTCGAGGTCCTTATAGAAACTTTCCGTCAGTTCCCGTTCGTTATCAAACATTTCCCGTACACGCACCCGGGTTTCCTCATCGAAATCGGGACTAAGCCACAGCTCTGCCCGTTTTTTAATCAAACTGTCCATATAATAATAATAATATTAATTTGCTATTTCCGACATAAATTTAATTCTTACCAGTCTTATTTCTTCCTCTTCATATTCGTCGCCCAGCGCTTCGACAGCCTCGTCGAGAGTTCCTGTTTCGGCCTCGTTTTTAAAGAAATCGAATATTTCGTCACGTTTGTCTTCATCCATGACTTCATTTATATAATAGTCAATATTTATTTTTGTTCCCGAATTTACTATTGATTCTATTTCGTCGAGTAACGACGTCATATCAAAGTTTCTGCCCCGGCAGATATCTTCAAAGTCCAGTTTTTTATCTATACTTTGTATTATAAACAGTTTACTCACAGATTTGCTGGGAACGGATTTCACGACCATGTCCTGCGGGCGGACAATTTCTTTCTCGTCAACGTATGTTTTTATCAGAGCGATAAAAGGTTTACCGTATTTTTTTGCCTTGCCTTCCCCTACGCCCTGACATTTTTTAAGCTCGTCTTCCGTTATCGGATACTGTGTAGCCATGTCTTCGAGCGAAGGGTCCTGGAATATGACGAACGGCGGGAGATTCAGCTTTTTGGCGACGCTTCTGCATTCCTGTTTCAGCATTGCCAGCAGTTCTTCGTCACATGCGCCTCCGCCCTTTCCGCCGCCGATCTGCATATTGTCATCGTCGTCGCCTTCTTCAAACTCCTTGTCCTGCGTAACCATTATCGAATACGGCTTTTCCAGAAATTTCCGTCCCTTGTCGGTGAGATAAAGCAGTCCGTAGTTTTCAATATCCTTATCGATAAGTCCCTCCACGAGGGCTTTCCGTATTATTGAGTTCCAGAAAAGCGGCTTGTGATCCATACCTTCGCCGAACAGCTCGAGTTCGTCATGTTCATACGATCTGATTGTCGAGTTGAGCGTTCCGGTCAGGATGTTTACGATATGGTCGGCTTTAAACTTCTCGTTCACAGTCATAATTGTTGTAAGAACAAGCTCGATGTCTTCACTCCCTTCGAACTGGACTTTCGGAGACAGACAGTTATCGCAGTTTTCACAGTTTTCGACGGTATATTCTTCACCGAAATAATGCAGTAAAAGTTTACGCCGGCATATCGACGATTCGGCATAGGCGGCGGTATCCAGCAACAGCTGTTTTCCGATTTCCTGTTCCGACAGCGGTTTTCCCTGTATGAATTTTTCCAGCTTCTGTATATCTTTATATCCGTAAAACAGAATACACTGACCTTCGCCGCCGTCTCTTCCCGCCCGCCCGGTCTCCTGATAGTAGCCTTCGAGACTTTTCGGTATATTATAATGTATAACGAAACGCACGTCGGGTTTGTCGATTCCCATTCCGAAAGCTATTGTGGCCACAATCACATCGACATCTTCCAGAAGGAAACTGTCCTGATTGTTCGAGCGTGAAAGCGAATCCATTCCGGCATGATAGGCCAGGGCCTTGATACCGTTTACTTTCAGTATTTCTGTGACTTCCTCGACTTTTCTCCTGCTCAGACAGTATATTATCCCCGATTTTCCCGCGTTGGCCTTGATAAACTTTATGATTTCTTTCACCGTGTTTACCTTGGGTCTGATTTCGTAATAGAGGTTGGGCCGGTTAAACGACGATTTGAATACATTCGCGTCAAGCATATCCAGATTTTTCTGTATATCGTGCTGAACTTTCGGGGTTGCCGTTGCGGTCAGTGCGATGATTGGCGCTATGCCGGTCTGGGCGATTATCGAGCGTATCCGCCGGTATTCCGGCCTGAAATCGTGTCCCCACTCGGAGATACAGTGCGCCTCGTCCACTGCATAAAAAGATATTTTCAGCTGTTTGAAAAACTGAACATTCTCCTCTTTTGTCAGCGATTCGGGCGCGACGTACAGCATTTTTGTGTGTCCGCTGAGGATATCTTCCTTTACCTTCACTATCTGCGCCTTGTTCAGCGACGAGTTCAAAAAATGAGCAATACCTTCTTCCTCGGTAAATCCTCTCATGGCATCCACCTGATTCTTCATAAGAGCAATCAGGGGGGAAATAATAATCGCCGTACCCTCCATAATCATCGCCGGAAGCTGATAACACAACGATTTACCGCCACCTGTGGGCATCAATACGAATGTGTCGTGTCCCGACAGCAGACTCCGGATAATTACTTCCTGATTTCCTTTAAAAAAGTCAAATCCGAAATATTTTTTTAGATACTCTGTCAGCGAAATATCTGCATAATTCTTCATACAAAATCAAAAAAACGAATTTAATTAAACTTATAGTCACGTTACAATTGTTATTCAAAAATACAACAAATATTTTTATTACAAAAAAATGTTTCTATAATTTGTAAAATATATTAATTAATATTATGTCAGCGTATAAACAGTGAACATAATGTGATAGCAAAGGTAACTATTTATTTCAATAATAAAAAAAATAATGTACAATTTTTTTTAATCCTAAAATTTTAAGCGT
>JAISPE010000206.1 GCA_031275145.1 Prevotellaceae bacterium
CATATAATTTTTGGTACACTTTTTGTATGTTGTTTAACTAAACAATAATGAAATGAGATTTTTATTGATTATTTTTTTAATGATGTTTTCCTTATTTACAACAGTGCGGGGACAGGAAAAGATTGAATGCGAGGGGATAGTAAATGCCATCAAGAACGCTCAGGTTACGGATTTATCCACATATCTTGCAAATACGGTCGAATGTGACATGTTTGGCAAAAGTAATGTATACAGCAAAGCACAGGCTATACAGGTGATGAAAGATTTTTTTACTCAAAATAAACCTAAACAATTTACTGTCAATCACCAGGGAGGACAGGGAGAGACAAAGTTTTTCATAGGTACGTATAAAACTATCACCGGGAAAAAATATCGGATATCGTGCACTGTCAAACAGGAAATAGGCAAAACCGATGTGATTCAACAAATCAGAATTGAGGATTATCCCGAAAATCAGTCATAGACCTTGACTTGATACAATAACATCCGTGAATACGCTTTGTGCATTCGTGCATACGCCTCGTGCGTTTTCTGCAAAAAACTCACAATTTTCACCCGTTTGATGTATAACAGAACCTTTAGCTCGACGAAGTCAATTTTCAAAATTAACAGACTTTGTAAATTTTGAAAATTCTGTTAATTCTGTCAAAAAAGGGAATTTGTCAAAAAGGAATTTTGTCGTACACCCCTGTCAATCGGTTTCTGCTCCTTCGTTTCTGACAAGATGTTTATATTTCAGTGAAGGAGAGGGGATAAATTCGCCTGCGCCCAGTTTTGGCCATTTTTCATCGACCAGATTAACCGTTTCGTCATTCATACAGATAACGTTGGGCCAGGGTCTAAGGAAATCCTTTCTTCCGGCCTTTGTACGGGCGTCTACGATCAGAGTATTGTTTTCGATTTTACAGTCGTAGCTCACATCAATATTGTTACCTGCGAGCCATAGACAGGTTTCAAAATCGGAGACATCAATACCTTTGTCGAAAATCACAAGCATTTTGGTTTTCGCAGTCGGGATATTGTCCTCATTACAGAAGACATAAGTAGAAGCGAACGGTTCGGGAGCGTGTGTTTCCTCGAGAAATTTTTTTGTAGCGTCGATACACATTTTGCCGCCGAAACCCGGCTGGCGGGCGGCATGGTCGAGGATGTCTAACGGTCCTTTGCTGAAACAGGTATCCGTGGAAGGATTCCAGTATTTGTATATGGCATTGAATATTGAGCTGACACTGTATGCGCCGGAATCGACTGCTACGATTATTTTGCAGAACATCATCTGTCCTGCGCCCCACAATGCGTTTGCCACCTTCACAGCCTGTCCGGGATATGTCTTGTTGATGGATACGACTGCGATATTGTGTGACACGCCTTCCTGAGGAAGAAACAGTTCCCTGATTTCGGGAGCGATGAGCATCTGTATCGGTTTGAGGAAAATCTTTTCTATGGATTTGGAGATATAAAAATCTTCCTGCGGAGGAATACCGACTATTGTGGCAGGATAGACAGCTCCCCGTCTGTGAGTTATACAGGTTACATGCATCTTGGGATACAGATCCTGCAGGGAATAGAAACCGGTATGATCGCCGAAAGGTCCTTCCGATATAAAAGCGTCGGCAGGGTCGATGTATCCCTCTATCACAAAATCGGAATCTTCGGGGACTTCGATATCCTGAGTAAGACATTTGACCAGACGTACGGATTTCTTCCTCAAAAACCCCGCAAACAGATATTCGTCAACGTTTTCGGGCAGAGGAGCTGCTGCACACCATGTATATACGGGATCGCCGCCCAGAGAGACGGCTACCGGCATGATTTTTCCGGCTTTTCTGTATCCTTCGAAATGTACGGCGCCCGTTTTATGCCTGTGCCAGTGCATTCCGGTAGTCACATCGTCGTAAACCTGAAGCCGGTACATGCCTACATTTCGCAATCCCGTCTCTACATCTTTTGTATGTACCAGAGGAAGAGTGATAAAACGTCCTCCGTCGTATGGCCAGCATTTCAGTACGGGCAAGTCGCCAAGTCGCGGAGATGTCATGACAACCTCCTGACACGAAGGATTCTTCATCTTGACCACCTTGGGAAACCAGTTTGCCATATACGCAAGCGTCGGCAAAACCTTCAGCTTTTCCCACAAATTCAGTCGCGGAGCAGACAGATTCCCGAAAAGAGAATCTATTTCTTTTGATATTTCATTCAAATCATTTATTCCCAGAGCATACGCTACACGTTTATCCGAGCCGAAAGCGTTTATCAGCACAGGGAATTTTGTGCCCGTATTCATGAACAGCAAGGCCTTACTGTTACCGGATTTGGATATGCGGTCTACAATTTCGGTTATTTCCAGTTCGGTGTTTACAGGCTCGTGAATCCGCAGCAGTTCGTTCTTTGCTTCCAGATATTCTATATAATTGTATAAATCGAAATACATAGTTTTTAGTTTTACAGGTCAATAACTTTGCGCAGTCCGGCGCTTTCGTGTGCAGCTTCTATTATCCGTATTCCTTTGAGTGCGTCTTCCGGCTCTACGGGAACTTTTTCACCGGTACGTATTGCTTTACCGAGTTGCCGGTAAAAACCGGTATACGAAGAATCGGGCGATGCATATTTCACTGTTTTCAGCGAGCCGTCGGGTTGCAGGAGTGTAAGCCGTGCAGCCGTAACCCCGTCTTCTCTGCCGAAATTTTCGCTGTCGGGACGTATTCCTTTAACCGACTGCTCTTCGAGAACATTTGCCCGGTACTTTACAAACGAGCCGGCATGTCCGTTGAGGATATATGCGGGTCCGATGTCGGCAACCAGCAGGGCGCTTTTTATCAGCAGTCTGAACTGATTTTTGTAATACAGAGTCACAGCGCAGTAGTCGTCGATTTTCGAAAATTCTCTTTCCCTGCAAATCTCCGCATAAACCGATTCCGGCATCCCGAAAAGAAACAGAGCCTGATCTATCAGATGCGTACAGAGTTCATACATAAGACCGTTACCGGGAAGAGGCTCTTCCTTGTGCGCTTTCGGATTGGGCGTATTCTTGAACCGCTCGAAACGAAATTCGCCGTCAATGAGTTTGCCCAGTAACTTTTGATCGACTATCTGTTTCAGAGCGATCAGTTCTCCTTCCCAGCGCCTGTTGTGGAAAACCGTCAGGACACAACCGTTCTTTTCAGCTGTATCTATCAGGATTTCCGCTTCTTTAGACGTGGCCGCAAACGGTTTGTCGATAACTACATGTTTACCGGCTTCCAGCGCTTTGCGGGCATAGTCGAAATGTGTAGGACTTGGCGTATTAACTACGACCAAATCAATATCTTTTGCATCAAACAGTTCTTCGCACGAGCGGTAAATGCGCGCCGAAGGATAGCGTTCTCTGGAACTGTTGCCGTTCCGTTCCACAAAAGCCCGCAAATCAAAATATTCGGGCAACATTGCAATATAAGGCTCATGGAATATTTTTGTAGAATAACCATAAGAACAAATTGCTGTACGTAT
>JAISPE010000281.1 GCA_031275145.1 Prevotellaceae bacterium
GGACTGCATTAAAAACGATAATTGTTAAAAGATTAAATATATGAAAGTTCTTATAGTTACAGGTTCTTCGGGACTTATCGGTTCTGAAGTTTGTGTTCACTTCGCAAGTTTAGGATGGAAAATACACGGGATAGACAATAATCAGCGTGCTGTCTTTTTTGGCTCTGCCGGAGATACAAGATGGAATCAGCACAGACTGGAAAGCAGCATCAGAGATTATGTGCATCACGAAATAGATATTCGTGACAGGGAGAATATTCTCAAAATTATTCAAAAAATAAAACCTGACGCCATTGTACATACCGCAGCACAGCCAAGTCACGACAAGGCAGCCTCAATTCCTTTTGATGATTTTGACACCAATGCTGCAGGTACATTCAATCTGCTGGAAGCAACACGAAGATATTCTACACAGATTCCGTTCGTACACATGTCCACCAATAAAGTTTACGGTGATGCCCCCAATGAAATTCCCCTAGTGGAACTGGAACGCAGATGGGACTATGCCGACGAAAAATATAAAAACGGCATCCCTGAATCGTTCAGGATAGACCGGACGAAACATTCGCTGTTTGGCGCGTCAAAAGTGTCAGGCGATATTTCCGTTCAGGAATATGGCCGATATTTTAATATGCCGACCGCCTGTTTGCGGGGAGGCTGTCTGACGGGACCTAATCATTCGGGTGTGGAATTACACGGTTTTTTGAGCTATCTTATAAAATGCAATCTGGAACAGAAAGAATATACCGTCTTCGGTTATAAAGGGAAACAGGTCCGCGACAATATTCATTCGTACGATGTTGCCCGGTTTATCGAAGAATTTATCAAAGCGCCTCGAATTGCCGAAGTTTACAATATTGGAGGAGGAAAAAACAATACCTGTTCGATACTGGAAGCCTTTGATATGATTTCCCGGATTTCCGGTATACCGATGAAATGGAAATATCTTGATGAAAACAGAATAGGAGACCATATCTGTTATTACAGCGATTTGTCCAAGATGAAAAATCATTATCCCGAATGGGATATAACCAGAAATTTGGAAGACATATTTAAAGAAATATATCAGGCATGGACAGTAAAAAAACAGTAACAGTCAATATTGTAAACCGCGATTATCCTCCCTACAAAGGTATTACCGGAGAGTCGGCGGCAGAATTGGCTAAATATCTTATAAAGTCAGGTTTTCAGGTAAACGTTATTCATACCGACGCTCCTTTCTGGGGAATAAATAACAGTGTGCCCGCCGGAAACATATATAAGGTTAAAACTTTGTATTATGGTAAAAACAGATTGTTGCGACTGTTTGCCAATCTGTTGTCGGGATATTTCCTGATAAAGAAATCAAAAAAAATCCCGTCCGATGTGACGGTAGTAATGACCGACCCGTCTCTTTTAAATATGTGGGCGTCTCTTTTGTTAAAAAAGGGAAAATGGATTTTGTGGGCAATGGATCTGTATCCTGAAGCTTTTGCAGCAGGAAAACTTGTTTCGACTGATAATTTCCTTTTTAAAAAATCGTACAGGCTGACCGTTAAAAACGAACCCCGAAAGATAATCGCTTTAGGACCTCTGCAGGCAGATCATTTGAAAGAGCGATATGAAAATAGAGTTACAGATTTTGTCTGTCTTCCCTGCGGTATTTATAATGCAGCCGAATATGCGCCCGTTGACCGTCCGCAATGGGCTAATGATTTGACTAAAATATATATAGGCTATTGTGGAAATCTTGGACATTCACATTCGATGGAACTGTTATATACTGTTGCGGATAATCTTGATGCTGACAAATTTAAGTTTGTCTTGTCTGTATACGGTTTAAGGGCACAGGAATTAAAGCAATATATGCAGGGAAAAAAAGGTGTCGAATTTATACCGTTCGTCGAACGTTCTCATCTGAATTTTATTGACATTCATATAGCTTCGCTGTTACCGCAGTGGACGCATATTTCCGTACCGTCTAAAACTGTAAGTTCGGTTTGTTCGGGTAGCGCATTTTTATTTTATGGAAAAGAAGATTCCGATAACTGGTTTTTATTGAAAGAAGCCGGCTGGCTGATTCCGTATGGCGAAAATATACACCGGGGAGTGACGAGCTTTTTTCAGCAGTTTGATGTAAATGATTTGGAACATAAAAAGGCAGCAGCACAGAAAATTGCAGAAAAACTGAACACTGATAAAATAAAAGCGTTTCAGGCAATTGAGGCAAATATTCAAAATCTGACGGTCAAATGAAACATATATCTTTTTTACTGATTACTGTACTGTTTCTGTCATGCGGCAAAAAAATACCGGACAATATAACGGAGATTCATATTCAGGTAGAAAACGTAAAAGAAGAACTGGATATATCCCCGTTATTTGAAGATTCCGTTGATATTATACCGCTTGAAACTGTCTCCGAATGTTTGATTTCGGAAATTCAAAAGATTGAATGCCGGAACCGGTTAATATACGCGTCGGACGAAGCAGGTCAGACAGTCTATGTTTTTGACGAAAAGGGAAAATATGTAAGAAGTATTGGACGAAAAGGAAACGGTCCGGGTGAATACAGCGAACTGGGTGATTTTATTTTTGCCGGCGATTCGATTCTTATTAAGGACAAGTTTCAGGACAGGATACTTGTATATGACAGTACGGGAAACTTTTTATCATATATTGCATTGAAAGATATACCGAGTGTCGAATTTACAGGCGTGGATAATCGCATATATTTTATTATAAACCATGAAAAATCGGAATTAGGTCATTACAATGTTATTGCCTTTGATTTGAAAACACAGGACTATCATACTTATCTGCCGTATGATAAAAACACTCCCTTACCATGGGGACTTTCGAACTATATCGGCAGTTATAAAAACCGGACATTATTCATACAGGCAAGAGACAGTCACATTTACAGAATAATAAACGGAACTGTTGTGCCTGAATATGTGGTTACATTTTCAAAAGACTGTATCCCGCCACATTATCTCAAAAACATGAACGGCGAAGAAGTTTTAACGGAAGCAATGAAAAACGGATATATAACAGGTATTAACAGCATAGTAAATTCCAGAGACCGGTTGTTTTTATCTTATTCTGCAGGAATGCGTACAGAGGTTCTTTATGACATTAACAGACACGAAACAAGTATATGTTACCGGTTTATTATTAAGGATATGGGAGAACTTTACGTAAACAGATTTCAAACTGCGGACAATGACAGTTTTTTTATTATTCAGGATGCTGAAATATTTATTACGGCATGGGAGAAAATTTACAGAAACAGATATTTTAAAAATGAAAATATTAAAAATAAAATGAATGAATTGTACAGTAAAATCAGGGAAGACGACAACCCTGTCATTTTTAAGTTGAAATTCAAAAACGTTAATTAAT
>JAISPE010000299.1 GCA_031275145.1 Prevotellaceae bacterium
TTTTTTTCATTTAAAAACATTTGATATTCAAGGTGCATATAATAAAATTGCAAAAAATATTTGGATGTAAAGAAAAAGTAAGTACCTTTGCGCTCCCTATCCGAAAAAGATACGGGATAAATATAAAATAAATTTGGATATCGGGCGCCGTGTTCGAGCGTCGGGAAAATAAAGATTAAAAAATTAAAGTAAAATGACTGATCCAATAGCAGATTACCTTACAAGAATCCGCAATGCGGTTAAGGCAAATCACAAAGTAGTGGAGATTCCATCCTCCAGAATTAAGCAGGAGCTCACGAGAGTTCTGCATGAAAAAGGCTATATTTTGAGCTACAAGTTCGTTGATACAAAGCCGCAGGCCACCATCAAAATAGCCTTGAAGTATCACCCCGAGACAAAAAGTTCGGCAATAAAGCATCTGAAACGGGTTAGCCGTCCCGGGTTACGCCGTTACACCGGCGCTGTTTCCGTGCCACGGGTATTAAACGGGCTTGGTATTGCGATTCTTTCGACATCGAAAGGCGTGATTACGGACAAAGAAGCCCGCGACATGAACATCGGCGGGGAAGTTATTTGTTATGTATATTAAATTAAAGTATAAATAATGTCAAGAATAGGAAAATTACCTGTAAACCTGCCACAGGGTGTTGTCGTCACGGTTGACGATGCAAATGTGGTAACGGTGAAAGGGCCTCTTGGAGTACTTAAACAGAAGGTTGATCCCGAGATAAAAGTATCCATAGAGGATGGCTCTGTCAGTTTCACGCGTCCTACAGACCAGCCCCGTCACCGTTCGATGCATGGATTGTACCGTGCATTGATAAACAACATGGTACTGGGTGTTTCTACCGGATATACAATCAAACAGGAATTGGTCGGGGTAGGATACAAAGTCGAAGCCAAAGGTCAGGTACTCGAATTCAGTTTGGGATATTCGCACGATATCCATTTCGAGTTACCGCCCGAAGTCAAAGCCACAGCGGTGGTTGAAAAGAAAGGAGCGAATCCTTTAATTACGTTAACATCAATTGATAAGCAATTAATCGGACAGGTTGCTGCGAAAATCCGTTCGCTCAGGAAGCCGGAGCCGTACAAGGGCAAAGGTATCCGTTTTGTCGGCGAACAGATCAGACGCAAAGCAGGCAAATCCGCTAACGCAAAATAAAAAGGAGGAATATTTATGTCATTAACAAAATCAGACAGAAGACAAAGAATAAAATATCGCATACGCAAAGTAGTGAACGGCACTTCCGAACGTCCCCGCATGTCGGTGTACAGGAGCAACAAACAGATCTACGTTCAGTTTATCGACGACACAAAAGGCATAACCCTGGCTTCGGCTTCGTCGCTTGATAAATCCCTGTCGGAACAGATTGCCGGAAAAACAGGACTCGAAATCGCCGGACTTGTAGGCAAACTGTCCGCCGAACGCGCACAGGAGAAAGGCATTACTACCGTAGTCTTTGACCGTAACGGTTATCTTTATCATGGAAAAGTAAAAAGTTTAGCAGAATCCGCCAGAGAGGGCGGTCTTAAATTTTAGAAATTATGCCGAATACAAATATCAGAAGAGTTAAGACCACCGATTTAGACCTGAAAGAGAGGCTGGTGGCAGTACAGCGTGTTACAAAAGTAACGAAAGGAGGCCGTCATTTCAGTTTTGCCGCTATTGTAGTTGTCGGCAACGAAAACGGCATCGTCGGTTACGGTCTGGGAAAAGCGGGCGAAGTAGCCGCCGCCGTAGCCAAGGGAGCGGAAGACGCCAAGAAAAACCTTGTTAAAGTCCCCGTATTTAAGGGAACAATACCCCACGAACAGGAATCGAAATTCGGCGGTGCGCAGGTTTTCATCAAACCGGCTGCTCCCGGAACAGGAGTAAAAGCAGGAGGCGCCATGCGTGCAGTGCTGGAAAGTGCAGGAATACACGATGTGCTGGCCAAGTCGAAAGGCTCGTCCAACCCGCACAACTTAGTTAAAGCGACGGTAACGGCTTTGCTGGAGTTGCGCGATGCATATACAGTTGCACAGCTGCGCGGTATCTCGATTAAAAAAGTATTTAACGGATAAGGAGGAATAAAATGGCTGTATATAAAATAACGCAGATAAGAAGCAGAATCGGTGCAAACAAAAAGCAGCGTGCTACACTGGATTCGCTCGGTCTTCGCAAAATTAACCGTTCGGTAGAACGCGAAGGAACTCCCGTAGTGGAAGGAATGATTAAAGCAGTGAGTCATTTAATAAAAGTAGAAAAAATTCAGTAACAACCGGAGGGAAGAATTATATTATGGATTTAAGCAATTTAAAGCCTGCAAAAGGCTCTACTCACAAAGTAAAAAGAATTGGCCGCGGACAGGGGTCGGGACGCGGAGGCACTTCTACCCGCGGACACAAAGGCGCACAGTCCCGTTCGGGATATTCGCGCAAGTTCGGTTTCGAGGGAGGACAAATGCCCATTCAGCGCCGCTTGCCGAAATACGGATTTACCAACATAAACCGTATCGAATATAAACCTGTAAATGTTTCTACTTTACAGCAACTGGCCGACAAACGCCAAATAACCGCAATAGATATCGAAACACTTATCGATGCGGGTTTGATATCGAAAAACGACAGAGTGAAAATTTTGGGTAACGGCGAGTTAAATTCCACTTTGGAAGTTACCGCCCATGCTTTTTCGAAGTCGGCTGTCGAAATTATTGAAGCGAAACAGGGAAAAGCAATAAAATTGTAGCATATAATGAATAAGATATTGGATGTCTTAGGGATTAAAAGATTCGTACAAACTGTACAAAACATTTACCGGATAGAAGAACTGCGTGTGCGGATCGGTTATACGCTGCTTCTGCTTCTGGTATTCCGTTTTGGGAGTTTTGTCGTACTGCCGGGCATAGATCCTACATCACTTGCATCATTTTCTGCTTCTTCAAGAGAGGGCTGGATGGGTATGCTGGATTTGTTTTCCGGAGGCGCTTTCTCCAATGCCTCGGTATTTGCACTGGGAGTGATGCCATATATTTCGGCATCAATAGTTATCCAGCTTTTGACGATAATGGTCCCGGCTTTCCAGCGCATCCAGCGTGAAGGCGAAAGCGGAAGACGCAAAATCAATCAGTATACGCGAATGCTTACTTTACTGATTCTTGCCGTTCAGAGTCCCATGTATCTGGTAACATTAAATTCACAGTCCGGGATAGTATTTCTGGTAAAAGGCTTCTGGTCGTATACCATGCCTGCGGTGATGTGCCTGATAGCCGGCACGATGTTCGTCATGTGGCTTGGAGAACGCATCACCGACAACGGTCTGGGAAACGGAATTTCGCTGCTTATCATGATTGGAATCGTCGCCCGTTTACCGCATGCCATTCTGGCTGAATTTGAAACCCGTTTTACGGAAACTACCGGAGGACCTTTGCTGCTGATTGTCGAAATACTGATTTTGCTCTTGATTTTCATGGCGAGTATCGCACTTGTACAGGCCGTACGGAGGATTCCGGTACAGTATGCGCGGCGGGTTGTCGGAAATAAACAGTATGGAGGCGCAAGACAGTATATACCGTTGAAAATAAATGCGGCGGGAGTAATGCCCATCATCTTTGCGCAGGCTTTAATGTTTGTACCGCTACTGTTTACGAACTTTGATTCGACACGCGGTTTCGCAAATGCATTTCAGCCTTACGGATTCCTGTACACTCTGGTCACTTTCCTGCTGGTAATTGCATTTACATATTTCTATACCGCCATTACAGTGAATCCCACTATGATGGCCGAAGAAATGAAGAAAAACGGCGGATTTATACCCGGAGTTAAACCGGGCAAGAAAACAGCGGAATATATAGACGGGATAATGTCGAAAATTACGCTTCCCGGTTCGATATGTCTGGGTTTCGTGGCAATTCTTCCTACATTTGCATATCGGTGGCTGGGTGTAAATCAGGAATTTGCTTCGTTTTATGGAGGAACTTCACTGCTTATTCTCGTGGGAGTAGTGCTTGACACGCTTCAACAGATTGAAAGTCACCTGTTACTCCGCCATTATGACGGTTTAATGAAAACGGGACGTTTGAAAGGACGTACTCCATCATAACTGTATAAAAAATGAAGGCAAAAAAGGGATATTTTTTTTAATAAAGAAAAAAGTATTATCTTTGCGCCCGCTTTTTTAAGTACAAAAGGTTCTTTATTAAAATGGATAATATAAAAACAGACGTGGAAATCGAGATACTGAGAGAGAATGCTCTTCTGGTATCAAGGACTCTGGCCGAAGTCGCGAAACATATCAGACAGGGAGTATCTACCCTGCAACTTGATAGAGTGGCTGAACAATTTATTCGCGACCATGGCGCCGATCCCGGTTTTCTCGGCTATAGAGGTTTCCCTAACACCCTGTGTATCTCTGTAAACGATGCGGTGGTACATGGCGTTCCTTCGGATTACTGTCTTCGGGAAGGCGATATCGTCTCGGTAGACTGCGGTACACGAAAGAACGGTTTTTATGGCGATTCGGCATACACTTTTGCGGTTGGCAGGATTAGTCCTGAGGCAGAAATGCTTCTGAAAGTAACAAAAGAATCGCTGTTTAAAGGAATTGCGCAGGCAGTTCACGGAAACCGGATGGGAGACATTTCAAATGCCATACAGACACATGTCGAACGTTCAGGCTATTCTGTTGTCCGGGAGATGGTTGGTCATGCAATCGGACGGAAAATGCACGAACGCCCCGATGTGCCGAACCATGGCAGGCGAGGTCAGGGACCCAAGCTTCTCAGCGGAATGGTAATCTGT
This sequence comes from Prevotellaceae bacterium, assembly GCA_031275145.1. Lineage (GTDB taxonomy): Bacteria > Bacteroidota > Bacteroidia > Bacteroidales > UBA932 > JAIRLF01. Next base: position 4,783 of record JAISPE010000299.1, read on the forward strand.
ATCGAACCGATGATCAACATGGGCAGAGAAGATATATACTGTCACCGCAACGATAAATGGACAGTCAGAACCGTAGACGGCAGCCTGTCTGCCCATTATGAGCTGACAGTAGCCGTTGGCAGAGACAGGGCTGATGTATTGTCAACTTTTGAATTTGTTGAAGAAGTATTAAATAACAGAAATTTAGAGTAGATTGCATGGCAAAGCAAGCAGCAATAGAACAGGACGGAACAATTGTGGAATCATTGTCGAACGCAATGTTTCGTGTCGAACTTGACAACGGTCATTTCATAATAGCTCACATATCCGGAAAAATGAGAATGCATTATATCAAAATCTTGCCGGGTGACAGAGTGAAGGTGGAAATGTCGCCTTATGATTTGTCCAAAGGAAGGATTTCGTACAGGTATAAATAAAAACTGAAACAGCAGGGTTTGTTTAAGTAATTTAAAAATAAAAAAAACGATGAAAGTAAGAGCATCAATTAAAAGACGCACGGAAGATTGCAAGATAGTTAAACGCAAAGGCCGTTTATATGTGATTTGTAAAAAGAATCCTAAATTTAAAATGCGTCAAGGTTAATTTATTAATTTGTAACTTTTTTAAAAAACAATATGGCACGTATTGCAGGAGTTGATTTACCGAAAAATAAAAGGGGCGAAATAGGCCTCACCTATATCTTTGGTATAGGACGGTCAACTGCACGTAAGATTCTTGACGAGGCATCGATAGACTATGATGTAAAAGTCAGGGAATGGAACGATGAGCAGGTGACAAATATCCGTAACATTATCGGACAGAATTACAAGATTGAAGGAGAACTGCGTTCGTCTGTTCAATTGAATATTAAACGTTTGATGGATATAGGCTGTTACAGGGGTATCCGTCACCGTCTGGGATTGCCGGTACGCGGACAGAGTACCAAGAACAATGCCCGTACCCGTAAAGGTAAACGTAAAACCGTTGCTAACAAAAAGAAAGCAACTAAATAGTAAGTAGTAACTATGGCTAAAAGAACAGTTCAAAAAAAGAGAATCGTTAAGGTGGAGATGACGGGACAGGCTCATGTCCATTCCACGTTTAACAATATTATTATTTCGATTACTAATAATGAAGGTCAGGTAATCAGTTGGTCTTCTGCCGGTAAAAAAGGATTCAGAGGGTCGAAGAAAAATACTCCGTACGCAGCGCAGACTGCCGCAAGCGAATGTGCTAAAACAGCTCATGATCTGGGATTGCGCAGAGTGAAAGTCTTTGTGAAAGGACCCGGCTCGGGTAGAGAAGCCGCTATCCGCGCAATCAGTACTGTAGGTATTGAAGTGACTGAAATTGTTGATGTCACTCCCGTTCCTCATAACGGTTGCCGCCCTCCGGGACGCCGTCGAGTATAATAATATAATAATGAAGAATTTTCAGATGGTTTTTAAAATAAACTTTAACAGTAAGTAATAGAAATGGCAAGATATACAGGACCAAAAACAAAAATTGCACGTAAATTCGGAGAACCGATATTCGGACCGGATAAAAGTTTTGAACGGAAAAAGTATCCTCCGGGACAGCATCACGGAAGTCTCAACAAAAGCTTCAAAAAAGTTTCCGAATACGGCATTCAGTTGCGTGAAAAGCAAAAGGTTAAATATACCTACGGCTTGCTCGAACGTCAGTTCCGCAATTTATACGATAAAGCCTCGCGCATGAAAGGACGTAAAGGCGAAAATTTGATTATGTTACTCGAGAGCAGGTTGGACAATACCGTCTACCGTTTGGGACTGGCGCCCTCACGCCCTGCTGCAAGACAGTTAGTTTCGCACTGTCATATTTTAGTGAACGGACATGTATGCAACATCCCTTCGCTTTTGTTGACTCCCGGATCCGTGCTCAGCGTTCGCGAACGTTCCAAATCTCTCGAAGTTATCAGAGATTCTCTGGGATCAATCAGGACAAGCCGCTTTTCGTGGCTGGAATGGAATGGCAGCGAAATGTCGGCAAAGTTTCTGAATCGTCCGGATCGTACGGAGATTCCTGAAATAATTAATGAACAGTTGATTGTTGAACTTTACTCTAAATCATAGTAAAGCAAACGCGGTCTAAACAGATTGGAGGCGCTGCAAAATGCGCCGAAATGAAAAGATAAAAAGAAATATTATGGCAATATTAGCATTTCAGAAACCTGAGAAGGTTATTATGCTTAACGCAGACAATGCGTTCAGCAAGTTTGAGTTTCGACCTCTTGAACCCGGATACGGTATTACTATAGGAAACTCGCTCCGTCGTATTTTACTTTCGTCTCTTGAAGGTTACGCAATAAGTTGTGTGAAAATTCTGGGCGTCGATCACGAGTTTACAACGATTCCCGGAGTGATAGAAAACGTTGTCGAATTTATTTTGAATCTGAAAAAAATCAGATTTAAAAGCCTTATCGAAGGCGTTGATAATGAAAAAATCACTGTGGTGATTACCGGACAGAGCGAATTGAAGGCAGGATTGCTGAACAATTTTCTCAATTCGTTTGAGGTTCTTAATCCCGAGCAGTTAATCTGCCGCATGGAACCTTCGGTTAAATTGCAGTTCGATTTAACTGTCAAAAAAGGAAGGGGATATGTCCCCGCCGAGGAAAACCGTCCGGAAGGAACGGAACTCGGAGTGATTCCGATTGATTCTATCCACACTCCAATCAAGAATGTCAAATGGTCTGTTGAAAACTGGCGTGTCGAGCAAAAGACAGACTACGAGAAGTTAGTCCTTGAGATTACCACGGATGGCTCCATCTCTCCCAAAGATGCTTTGAAAGAGGCCGCTAATATCCTGATTCACCATTTTATGCTGTTTACCGACGAGCGGAAGATTACGGAAGAACTTGAAGTAAAGGTAAAAGATTCGGGATATATCGATTATGACGAGGATATCAGTCAAATACGGCAGTTACTGAAGACGAAACTGATTGACATGGATTTGTCTGTCAGAGCATTGAACTGTCTGAAATCAGCAGAAGTCGATACACTGGCTTCTCTGGTGAAATTTCAGAGAGCCGATTTGATGAAGTTCCGTAATTTCGGTAAAAAATCGTTGACAGAGATAGACGAGCTTTTAGAGAAGCATAATCTGTCTTTCGGTATGGATATAACAAGGTATAAATTAGACAAAAACTAAGAAATAATGAGACATAACAAGAAATTTAATCATTTGGGCCGTACTGCAGAGCATCGTAAAGCGCTGCTGGCCAATATGGCTTCATCGTTGATTAAACATAAGCGAATTACAACGACCGTTGCCAAAGCCAAGGCTTTGCGGGTATATATAGAGCCGCTGATTACTAAATCGAAAGCTGCAAACAGCGCCGTTATCACTCCGGTAGTCAAAACCGTTGATGTGGTCAGGAAAGACGGAAGTGTTGAAAAGGTTGAGAAAACAGTCAAAGTTAATTCTTCAACGCCGGCACGACGTCTGGTTTTTAGCTATCTGAAGGACAAAGAAGCTGTTAAGGAACTGTTCGGAACTGTGGCTTCGAAAGTAGGCGACCGTCCGGGAGGATATACTCGCGTCCTGAAAACAGGTTTCCGTCAGGGTGACGCCGCTGAAATGGCAATTATAGAGCTTGTCGATTTCAACGAAAGTGCGTTAGCCGGAACAACGAAGAAAGAGACAAAGAAAGCTACTCGCCGCAGTCGCAGAAAATCCTCGTCCAGTGCAGCAGCAACAACTGCTCAGCCTGCACATCAAAAAGCGGAAAGAGAAATCGTTACTTCGGTAGTTGAAAGCGCTCCGACGGGTGAAGAGCCAGTCGCCGAACAGCCCGCAGTCGAAGATGTCGCTGTTGAGCAGACGGATGTCGTTGTCGAGCAGACGGAAACAGAAAACTCTGCTCCCGAACAGGCATAAATTTAAAAGTGAAACAATATTTTTTCCCGTATTTGCTTTTATTAGTGAATACGGGTTTTGTTTTGGATCTATTTGCAAATTCAGACCTCTTGAAACGCGATGCCCGCCTGCGCAGAAATTACCGCAATTTTTTACCGTAAAGGTACAAAGGACATAAAGGTTGTACAAAGGGCTTTGTGTAACCTTTGTATTCCTTGCGGTAAAAAATGTAAACAGTCTTCCGGTTTCAACAGTCTTTATTTCACAGAGTTTTATGTGTAGCGGCGCAGATTCACAAAAAGTTTCATACCTATTAATGATTAGCTGACAGTATGAAAAACCCAACAAATTGGGATTGCACACTCTTTTCTATCGCCGTACTTTTGTCAAAAATTTAGTTGGATATTTATTTATGAATCATTACAAAAGGATATTTTATTCCGGCACAGTAATAAAAAATGTACAAACATTATGATTAAGTTATTATTAGATTTCATTCAATTCCTGTATACTCTTGCGCCACTGTTCATGTCGCTGGCTGTCTTAACTCTGCTGTCTCTTTTATTGTCAAAATCAATAAAACGGCATGCAACAGTGTATTACATCGCATTTTCAATCCCTTTTATCATGGTCGCATTACCTTTTATTTGCAGACTGTTGGGAATTGAGATGTTCAGTTTCAGCCGGATTCCGTTTGTGGGCGGCATTCTGAGAGACTATATACATGTGGGGACGCTGGGTTTTCCTCTGCTGATTATTATCATGTACATGGGAGCTTTAAGCCCTAAAAATCCCCATGTAAAAAAACTTCTCGGCATACGCAAAGAGCTGTCGATCCTGTCGGGATTCCCGATATTGACGCATTCCCTGATTCGGGTGACGAACAATTTTCCGAACGCTCTCAAATTTTTCACCGACAATGAGGGGTACATGGCAAGCGGGAGAGTAACAAATGTACTGGGCGCTGGAATATCGAATTTCAGTTTCGTGCTGGGCGTTCTGATGCTGGTATTATTTATCCCGTTGTGGGTTACGTCTTTCGATTTTGTCCATAAACTTATGGGAAACGTCAAATGGAGAAAATTGCAGAAATGGTCTTACGTTTTGTATGCTACACTGTTTATCCATGCTATATGCATACAGGTCGGTTTCATGCTGAATCCCAGAGGAGGAAGAGAGACGCCAGGCCCCGCAGTCGAAGTGACAGCAACAAGGCCGGACAGACCCGACAGATCCGTCGAAAATCAGGGGTCGCAGCAACCTGCGGGAAGAGACGAACACAGCGAAGAACACCACAGTGAACGAGGCAACAGAAACGCAGGGCAACCGGCAGCCGACAATGGCAATCACGCTAATCCTGAATTGCAGGGACGCGCGGAAAGAGGCAGACGTGGCGATAACAGCGCTGTACAGCCGGCAGCCGACAACGGCAACCAGGCAGCAAGACCGACAGGGAGAAGCGGACATCAGCAAAGTCCGGGTTTTGCAGACATTAACGTCAGCCCGCAGACAAAACAGTACATACATATCGCTTCCCTTCTTCTGATTTTCGGGTCATATTTATACCTCCGCCTGAGAAAG
>JAISPE010000387.1 GCA_031275145.1 Prevotellaceae bacterium
TCAAAAAAAAGTTCATTTTTTTTTCATTGACATCAACAAAAAAACATTTTCTGTTATCCTCTGTGTATCCCTTTTTATATTATTGATAAATAGCTATATTAAGGACGTAAACTTTATCGAAAAGAAATTGTTTAATAAGCGGGAGGTATAAAAAAAGATGAAATCTGAAAAAAAAATAATGCAAAATTGTTTTTTATATAATAAAAACAAGTACTTTTGCGGCGTAAACATAATTAATATGACCAAAAGGCAACGTAGAGTACTTACAGTTATAATATTATTTGCGTCTATCGGGTTAGTTTTCGCACAAACGATATGGATTTTTGGCGTTTTCACTAACATTCAGAACGATATAGGAAGCAAAGTAAACGAGTTATTGAATAATGTTGTCACGAAAGTATGGCATGCAGAAACCCTGACCCAGATATCAGACGGGTTTAATTCACAGCAAAATGTAGTAGATTCAATCGTATATTCACCTGAAATTGTAACCCATAACATTACCGCCGAAAAAATACAGCGGTATTTCATGGAATCGTACAAGAAATTATTGACCTCCGAAATTCCCGTCGAACAGAGGGTTACAATGGAACAGCTCGACACCCTGATTGTCCGCGAACTTAAAGAAGTCGATCTCAGTCCGGACTATAAGTTCAATCTGGCAATCACAAACAAAGCCGGCAAGAAAATACTGACTATGGGTAAGTATGACAGCAACACGAAACTGAAAATTTACAGAAAACGGCTGTTTCCCAACGACCCCGAAGGATTTTCGGAAATTTATTACATTAATTTTTATTTACCGCAGGAAACATTGATAGTACTGACTCGAATATGGCCAATGATATTCGCCGCCTTCATTTTGATTGTTGTGATTCTTTCTCTGTTCATATACACCATGTATGTGATCGCCAGACAGAAAAGGATATCGGAAATCAAGGGCGATTTCATCAGCAATATAACGCACGAACTGAAAACGCCAATCTCCTCAATATCGCTTGCCGCGCAAATGCTTGGAGATGAAAATATCCCGCAGGCAGCGAAAAACATACCGAAACTGTCGAGCATGATAAAGGAACAAAGCAAACAGTTGAGCTATCTGGTCGAAAAAGTTCTGCAAACGTCCGTATTCGAACGGCAGTCTATAGAGCTGAAAAAAACAAACGTAAGTCTGCATGCTATCATCAAGGAAGCCGACGACTTAATGACGTTACAGCTGCGAAATAAAAAAGCGACCCTTATTACCGAACTGAAAGCGAAAAATGATATCATATCGACAGACAAGTCATATTTTGTGAATGTTATCACAAATTTGCTGGATAATGCACTGAAATATTCCAAAGATGCTCCGAAAATAACTATCGGAACGAGAAACGAATACGGGAAAGTGCTGTGTTATGTCTCCGACAACGGAATAGGAATAAGTCCCGAAAACAAAGACCGGATTTTCGATCAGTTCTTTCGTGTCAATACGGGCAATGTTCACGATATTAAAGGTTTCGGACTTGGATTAAGCTATGTGAAGAAAATCATAGACCTTACCGACGGAACAGTATCGGTTGAAAGTGAAAAAGATGTAGGCACAACTTTTTATATATGGTTACCATTAGTTAATAATTCTTAATATGAATAATGTTATGGATACAAAAGCAAAAATACTCCTTGCTGAGGATGATGAGAATCTTGGGATATTACTGAAAGAATATCTCAAAGTAAAAGATTATGACACCGATCTATATTCCGACGGTGATATGGCTTTCAGAGGCTTCAGGGATTCAAACGGGATATACGATATATGTATATTGGATGTTATGATGCCCGTAAAAGACGGTTTTACTTTAGCTCAGGAAATCAGGCAAATGTCTCCGGATATACCTATAATATTCCTGACCGCAAAGTCGATGAAAGAAGATGTCGTCAAAGGATTCGCTTCGGGAGGCGATGATTACATAACCAAACCCTTCAATATCGAAGAGTTGATACTGAGAATCGAAGCAATTCTGAGAAGAACATCTTCGGCGGAACTGTCTCAGGCGACATACGAAATTGGCGATTATGTATTCAATCCGACAAAACAGACATTAGTCTATTCGATAGACGGAACAGAGCAAAAACTGACTTCAAAGGAAGCGGAACTGCTGCGTTATCTCTGTGTAAACAGAAATAATGTCCTCGACAGAAATTTTGCTCTCAGAACGGTCTGGAACGACGACAGCTATTTTAACGCCAGAAGTATGGACGTGTATATCACAAAATTGCGCAAATGTCTGAAAGACGATCCGTCGGTGCAAATCATTAATGTCAGAGGAAAAGGATTCAAATTAATAGATTAATTAAGACTTTTTAAGGCTGTTTAAGGCTGTTTTAAAAGTTAATGTATAACTTTGCACCCGAAAATATTTAAAATATCTGATTATGTTTAGTTTTTTACGCTCTATATTTTCCGGTATTCCGGTAACGAAATCTTACGAAGCGAAATTACAGGACGAGGAAACAAAATACACTATGTATCTGGAAACTATCGAGTCCGACGATCTCAGGAAATACAGCGAACTGAAGGAATATCTCGACAATCCGGCAAACCTGAAAATCGGAACCGATCAGTCGAAAAAGGAGCAGCAGCTGGAAAAGGACTTCAAAGCAAAAACCGAAGCTTTGAAAAATAAGGGAATCAGGCTGGAAGAGGAATTTCAGTCGAAACGGAAACTTCAGCCCCGGCAGGAACGGCAGCGAAAAAAGGAACTCCGTCGAAAAAAGCAGTCGGCCAAGTCGAAAGAAGAACACAGACTGCTGGAGGAAGAAAAAATCCGTCTCAATAAACAGATTGCGATGGAACGTCACCGTCTGAAAGAAGAAAGTATACAGCTAAAACACGAACTGGAAACGGATCATCTGAAACTGAAACAGGAGTTCGGCGCAGCTAAAAAACGCCTGAAAGACGATCTGCAGCAACAAAAAGACGAGTTGCGGCAATTGCAGCAGGAACTGAAAAGACTGGAAAATTCAAAAATGATTAAACATTTTTTCAGTTTCAAGAAAAAATACTCCAAACTGATAGAAGAACAGGAACGGTGGGTTTCAAAATTTTACGAGGATTTTTCCAAAAACGGGCCTGATCCGCGATGGTCCGACAAACAGATTGTCAGTGAATTTTTGATAAACGGAGCGCCATACTCGCCAATCGAAGACCTGCATATCTTTTCGCCCGACAATCTTCAGCAGGCAGGAGGACTGTTGAAAATAAAAACAAAACAGGAGAAGAAACAGGGTCTTGCATGGGATAAAACTTACGGATTTGTGCCGAAAACTTTTTCATATACATCAGGTATCCTGACCTCGGCTCATTCGTTCAAACAGATGTACGGTAAGTTCGAGGCAAAAGTGCGCGTCAAATATGCTCCCGGAACCTATCACGCTTTCTGGATGGGAACAGATACAAAAAAACCTCATTTGAATATTTTTAAGTTTGAAGACAGAAATCTTTTTGTTTCAGCCTATACCGACGGTGCAAAAATCGAGCGAAAGCTGAAATATAAACTTAAAAACGATTTCTATATCTACACTCTGTTATGGACTAACAGTAAGCTTGTCTGGCTGATTAACGGTAAAAAGGTATTCGAGACGGCAAACATTATAAACGAGCCGATGTACATATCTTTTTCGTCGGGAGTATACGACAAAAAGGCCGGACAGACAACAATGTACGTAGACTGGGTAAGATGTTTCAGAAGTAACTAAGTAATTTGCCGTATCCGAATTGTATGGAGGAACAGTCTCTTTGCGGAAGATATGAATATCACATAAATTCATATTTCACAGATCTGAAAAAGCAGTTAAGCCTGCCGGCGCTGTTCTGTCTGTTGCAGGAAAGTGCGTATAAACATGCCGAAAATCATAATTTCGGATGGACTGACATGTCGGAAAACAATCTTTTCTGGGCGCTGTCAAGAATAAGGGTGCAAATCGACAGTTATCCTTTGTGGAACGATTCCATATTCGTGGAAACGTGGAGCAAAGAGCCTGACCCGATTATGGCGTACCGCGATTTTGAAATCTTTTTACCCGACAGGAAAAAACTGCTGTCGGCAACGTCTGCATGGCTGATGCTGAGCATGGAAACGCGGAAACCGCAGAGAATCGCCCTGATGAAAGATAAATTTCCTGAGCCGTATAACAGAAGCGCGCTCGACGTCAGGCCGGGAAAACTTCCCCAGCATAAAAAAACGGCAGACAATCCTGTCATACATACGGTTCCATACAGCGCAATCGACATCAACGGACATGTAAACAATACTTTATATATACAATGGATTATAGACGGTTTTCCTGTCGATTATATTCTCAATCACGATGTCTGTGACATTGAAATCAATTATTTACAGGAAGCGCCGGTGAATCTGCAATATTTTGTTGTCATCGAGGAACTCTCACAGAATGAGTATTTGTGCAGCGTTGTCAGATACCCCGATAACAGAGAATTATCAAGAATGATGTTGAAATTTCGTAAAAAAAATTAAGTCCGGCACATTTATTGTGAAACAAAATCGACGGTTAAACGGTTAATTGCATGTGTTATGAAAATTTGTATCGTTAGAAAAATATTTATACTGTTGGCGATATTTTTCACAAATATAATTATGGCGCAGGAAGTCGCAAAAGTTTCATACTGGAAACATTCCGGCTCGTCATATCTTAATCTCACTCAGTCCTCGTTCAGCAGCTGGGCGGCGGGAGGAGAAAATTCGATAGCCGTAGGCATGGGAATCAACAATATAAGGCTAAACTACATAAAACAGAAAATTTCGTGGGAAAACAGTTTAGCTCTTGGATACGGTCTGCAATATCAGGGAAGCAAACGCAGCAAAACCAATGATGTGATTGATCTTATCTCGAAATTCGGATACAAGGCATTCGGCAAGTTCAATTATGCGGCTCAGATTACGTTCAAAACCCAGTTTGACAAGGGTTATCCGAAATATCCGATAACTCCCGAATCCCGATATAATTCCAAATTCATGTCGCCGGCTTCGGGCCTTTTATCCTTGGGGTTTGATTACAAGCCAAACGCCGAATTTTCTCTGGTACTGTCTCCTATCACCGGAAAATATACTCTGGTACTCGACGATTCGCTGTCGAAAGTCGGGGTTTACGGCGTGAAACCGAACAGAAATGCATATTACGAGCTGGGAACTTCCGTGACAGTTGTCTATAACAAAAATATAGCCAAAAACATTACATTAAGGTCGGTTACGGATATATTCTCCAACCTGCTGAGAAGCCCCGAAAATGCAGATATAAACTGGGATATAAATATCAATTTTAAAGTGACAAAATATATTTCGTCAAATTTAAGTTTGCAGTTTAAGTATGACGACGATACAAGAAATAACGGCCCGGACAGAGGCCCGTCTTTGCAGTTCAAACAGGTTCTGGGTATGGGCTTTTCATATAATTTTTAATTAAAAGTATTATGTATACACCTGATAACGAAACATTCAACGAACTATTCCAATCAGCTTTCAAAGCAGCAGTCATTGCTGGAAAAAGAATTCTGGAAATTTTCAATACCGAAGATTTTCAGGTATCCATGAAATCGGACAATTCTCCGCTTTCTTCGGCAGACAAAGAGGCTCACGAAATTATCAAACGGCTGCTCCTCAATTCCCGGATACCGATTCTCAGCGAGGAAGGACGGGACATGCAGTTCGAGGAAAGAAAATCGTGGGATATTTTATGGATTGTCGATCCGCTGGACGGAACACGGCAGTTTATACAGAAAAGAGAGGAGTTTACCGTAAACATCGCTTTAGTTGTGGGAGGAAATCCTCTGTTCGGGGTAGTTTACGCCCCCGCAATAGGAGATATGTATTTCGGAATAAAGGATATGGGTTCTTTCAAAATACATGTCGGCGACCGCGACCTGCTCTCTTATTCGTTCCAGCAAATCGTTGCGGAATCAAAAAAACTCGACCCCTCATCGAAAACAAACGATAAATACACAATACTTGCAAGTTATCACCACGTAAACAAGGAAACGCTGGAATATATCGAAGAAATGCGGAAAATACATTCCGACATAGAGGTGAAAAAAGTTGGCAGCTCACTGAAAATGTGTATGCTGGCAGACGGAATAGGCGATGTCTATGTGCGATATACCGATACGTACGAGTGGGATACGGCAGCGGCGCAAACAGTTCTCGAAGGCGTCGGATGGAGTATCAATGCATTGGATACCAACGAACCTTTGACATATAACAAGGAATCTTTACTGAATCCTTATTTTATATGCAAAAAATCGGAATTTAT
>JAISPE010000341.1 GCA_031275145.1 Prevotellaceae bacterium
AAAGATAAATCTTTTTTTTCAAATGCCATACCATACTGCTACTTTTTATTTCACGGCGCAAAAGTAGAACAGCGGTGTGCAAAAACTTTGCATACGCGATTTTTTTGACATAATTAACATAATTTTCAAAATTAACAGACTTTGTAAATTTTGAAAATTCTGTTAATTATGTCAAAAAAAGAATTATGTCAAAACAGGGAATTTGTCAAAAAGGAATTTGTCGTACACCCATTTTTATTTTATGCATTTGGAATTTCAGAATTTTCATGTAATTTTGCGCCATGAAATTAATAATGGATATGAATATAATAAACTGCAATGTTGCAAGATATATGCCCGCAGGGGCATGTTAACCGTTTTTCCATTTAATTATCTTTACACAAACGAAAATCAGTCTGTTATAATTCTGTATTGAAATAAAACAAAAACAGTAAATGAAAGTATTAAAATTTGGTGGCTCATCTGTAGGTTCGTCGGAGGTCATTTTTAATGTAAAACGAATCATTGAATCTGAAAAGGAAACAGTTATAGTTGTTGTTTCTGCGGCAGGCGGCATAACCGACCGTCTCATAGGCGTGTCGCGTCTGGCATCTCAGGGTGCGGACTATAAACCGGCGTATCAGGAAATTATTGATATACACAAAAATCTAATATACCTGACCGTCGAGGGGGATAAAGCGGATTTTGTATTCGAAAAGGTCGGCAGGATGCTTGAAGAACTTGGTAAAATACTTCAGGGTATATCGCTCATTCGCGATTTGTCGCCGAAAACTTCGGATTTGATTGTAAGTTACGGCGAAAGAATTTCTTCGTTTTTCATAAGCAATGTTCTGGATGCGCAGTTGTTTGATTCATGCAAATTTATCAAAACAAACAGGGAATTTAACCGGCATGTTGTGGATTTTGAAATCACAAACAAATTAATCAGGGAAACTTTCGCTCGCCTGCCGAAAGTATCTATCGTTCCGGGATTTATTTCCTCCGATGCTGTTAACGGCGATATAACCAACCTCGGACGCGGAGGTTCGGACTATACGGCGTCAATTATTGCCGCCGAGCTTGGCGCCGATGTCCTTGAAATATGGACAGACGTCGACGGCTTCATGACGGCCGACCCCAAAGTCATTAACAATGCCTATGTCATAGAGAAACTCAGTTATCTGGAAGCCCTCGAACTCTGTAATTTCGGAGCGAAAGTCATTTATCCTCCGACGATTTATCCGGTTTTCCACAAAAAAATCCCGGTAAGGATAAAAAACACTTTCAAGCCGGAACTCAAAGGCACTTATATTTCACAGGAGCATGAAACGGATAAAAAAAGCCCGATCAAAGGAATCTCGTCAATCAGTGATACCTGTCTGATAACGGTGCAGGGTCATGGAATGGTCGGCGTGATAGGCGTCGATTCGCGGATTTTCAACACGCTTGCCGCTAACGGGATAAGCGTATTTCTTGTGTCTCAGGCTTCGTCGGAAAACAGTATCACTCTCGGGGTAAAAAACGCAGACGCATCACTGGCAGTGTCATTACTGAAAAAGGCGTTTGAAAAAGAAATCGCACAGAGAGAAGTCGACCAGATATTTGCCCAGAGCGACCTTGCTACGGTAGCCATTGTGGGCGAAAGCATGAAAGATACGCCCGGTATCGACGCCAGACTGTTCAACACTTTGGGACGTAACGGTATAAACGTTATTGCCATCGCTCAGGGCGCTCCGCAGATGCATGTTTCGGTGGTGGTGAATAAAGAAAATCTGCAAAAGTCGCTAAGCACAATCCACGATTCGTTTTTCCTTTCCGAATATCAGGTGATAAATATATTTCTGGCAGGAGTGGGTACTGTCGGAGGAAACCTGTTACAGCAGATTCAGAGCCAGATAACCACGCTGCACTCCAACAATTCGCTTGAAATAAAGATAATCGGTCTGGCAAATTCGAAACGTTTCGTGTACAGCAAAAACGGTATCAATATCGGGAATTACAAAGAGACATTGATTGCCGACCCGTCGGAAGCAGAAAAAGACGGCATAAATGTCCTGCCGTCTACTCCTCAGGTTATTAAGGAAAGTATAATCAGTCTGAACCTGTTTAACAGTATTTTTGTGGACTGTACGGCGAACGACGATATCCCCAAAATATACGGAGACTTGCTGAAACACAATATATCTGTGGTTACGGCAAATAAAATCGCAGCCTCGTCTTCGTATGAGACATATTCCGAACTGAAACAGAGCGCCCGTAAAAGCGGGGTGAAATTCCTGTTCGAGACAAATGTAGGCGCAGGTCTCCCGATTATCAATACAATCAATGCGCTGATAAACAGCGGGGACAGAATCATAAAATTAGAAGCTGTCCTGTCCGGAACGCTGAACTTTATTTTCAATGTGCTGAGCGAAGATATTTCTTTGAGCAGGGCGGTGAAAATGGCAAAGGAATCAGGCTATTCAGAGCCTGATCCGAGAATCGACCTGAGCGGAAAAGATGTGATACGGAAACTGGTCATCCTGTCGCGGGAAGCCGGATATCGAGTTGAACAGAATGATGTTAAGGCAAACCTGTTTATCCCGTACAACTGTTTTGAAGGCTCGCAGGATAATTTCTGGACCGAACTGGAAAAACTTGACGGCGAGTTTGAGCTTAAAAGAAAATCACTCGCCGAACAGGGGAAAAAATTCAGGTTTGTGGCGACTTTACACAATACCGGAGATACGGTAGAAACATCTGTGGGATTGCAGGAAGTGGACAGTCGCCATCCGTTTTTCGAACTGGAAGGGAGTAATAATATCATCCTGATAACTACAAACCGCTATAAAGAATATCCGATGATGATAAAAGGTTACGGCGCCGGAGCCGACGTAACCGCCGCCGGAGTATTTGCCGATATAATCAGCGT
>JAISPE010000369.1 GCA_031275145.1 Prevotellaceae bacterium
ATACTGATGTCCCGCGGCTGGTTGAGATCGCTGAATATGCTCACTTTCGCGAATTTTGTCACACCCGTGAGAAATACGAAACGGAGACAGGCGTCGGAGCTTTTCAGTACGCTGTAAAATCCTTTTAATGTCTTGCGCATGTCATCGTTTACCGCCATGTCGTCCATCGTGCCGAGTAAAGGTTTGTCGTACTCGTCAATCAAAACCACTGCTTTGTGACCGGTCTGCTGATAAGCCTGCTGAATAACCTTTCTGAAACGGGCAGCAGGGTCGCCATGCCTGACTGTACTCCACTGATCTTCAAATTCCGTCAAAACGACATCCAGCTGTTCCGTCAGCGATGCATTGTCGGTGATGATTCCGACACTCATGTCGATATGGAAAACCGGATATTCTATCCATTCCTTTTCCAGTCCGGCGATTGCCAGACCCCCGAACAGTTCCTTTTTACCCAGAAAGTAAGCTTTGAGCGTGGATACCAGAAGACTTTTGCCGAAACGTTGGGGACGTCCGAGAAAGTAAGGTTTTCCGGTAGTCGCCAAACGGTAGACGTACTCTGTCTTGTCAACATATACATAGCCATTTGTACGCAAATCTTCAAAATCCTGTATCCCTACGGGTAATTTTCTTGGAGTAACCGTCATTTTATTATTTAGAGTATTCATTTATAAATAATCACAAAAATTCAATATTAATCGGAAGCGTCGGCGACGGCCCAATATTTTAATACATTTATCCGCATCGGCTTTGACTAATCTATATCGTGTTACGACTGCATTGTTTTTCAGATAATCGTCTAAATGCATATCGTCTACTGCAACCCATCGTTTTATTTCGGGATGCGCTTTCAGGTATTCCAGAATTTCTATCACGCGTGTTTCGTGGATGTCTTCGTATTCTTTCCGTTTCCGGAACTCTTCCGCTTCTTCGTATACAAATCTTGGAGTATAGTCTATTACATAATCTGCCAGATCATATATCCGGAAATAATCCCGCAGACAGCTTATCGGACTGTACATACGCCAGTCGCTTGAAATAACGATTTTTGCGCCTGTCGTATCCAGTATCCGTTTCAGTTCGGTAACCGATTCCCTGTCCCAGTCATAATATACTGCCAGCAAATCGTATTTGTCATAACCTGAATAATCAACGCCGTACTTCACGGACAGTTGTTTTTTCAAATCGTCAACCTCTTCGAGATGCTCAAATCTTTTTTGAGTATAGGGCTGTATCACTCCGTCAATATCTAAAAAAAGTATCTTTTCCATATTCTTTATTTTTTATTTTAGATTGTAGATTTACGGTTTTAGATTGTTGCTTACGCACGATGGCCGGTGAATAGCGTGCGCAGGCAACAATCGTAAATCGTAAATCCAAAATCGTAAATCTAAAATCGCGGATACATGCTGTCCCACCATGAAGAATCGTCTTTCAGCCATTTGGCAAACCATGCATATATCGAACTGTTCCATTCCAGACGGCGTTTATACGTCGCGATACCGTGATTTTCGCCTTTCACCCTGATAAATTCAACGGGACGTCCGAGAATTTTCAGCGCTGTGTACATCTGGAAACTTTCTCCAACAGGCACATTCGTATCCTCCAGACCGTGCAGCAGCAGGAGCGGGGTTTTTATCCTGTCGGCGTTGAAGAGCGGACTCTGTTCCACATACAGTTCCCTGTTGTTCCACGGATAACTGTCGGCGCTTGCGGCGGCGCTGTACGCATAACCCCAGTATCCTTCTCCCCAGTAACTTGACAGCGCGCTTATTCCGGCATGTGAGACTGCGGCGGCAAAAATATCGGTAACCGTTTGCAGATACATGGTCATAAATCCTCCGTAAGACGCGCCTATACAGCCGATTTTCTTTTCGTTAACGAAAGAATGTCCGGCAGTAAACTTTTTGACTCCCTCGATAATATCGTCGGCAGTACGCTTTCCCCAGGCATTGACGTGCCGTGCCGAAAATTCCTGTCCGAAACCGATCGCTCCGCTCGGCTGAACTACGTAAACCACGTAACCCATAGCCGCATAGACATGCATGGGATACGGATGTTCCAGCGTCCGGGCGGTGGGAGTCGTGCCTCCGTAATAGTAAACAATCATCGGGTATTTTGTTGCAGAATCGAAATCCGGAGGGAGATAATACCGTCCTTTAATCACCGTTCCGTCCGAAGAAGTGAAATCCCAGTCGCGGACTGTTCCGAGAGTGATATTCTCAAACCGTTCCTTCGACGGGTAACCGACAAGCGTAGATTTGGCAGTTTTCAGATCGTAAACGTAGGCTTTTGTTGCGCCGGACACGCTCGCGCCGGAATATACGGCTACAGTCCCGTTTTTTGCGAGGTTAAACGACTGTACAACGTCCTCTTCCAGATTCAGACGGGTAAAAGACCGGTTATCGGCGCTGTATTTACATTTATATACGTTTTCGTAATCGGCTTCCACGACCGACAGGTATATTTCGTCGTCGGAATGCCAGAATGCCCGGTTTACCGAAGGATCAAAATGTTTGGTCAGAGCTTCTATTTTCTTTGTGGCAATGTCCATTACGAATATCTGCACATCGTAACTGTTGGCAGTCACACCCTGCGGCACGTTCAAGCCCGCTCCGCCGAACGCTTCGGGCGCTCCGTGAATTAGTATCTTTTTGCCGTCGGGAGAAAAATTTGCGTGGCTTGCATATTTTTCGTCTTTCCACAGAGTATCGACAATTTTCAGCGATTTCAAATCAAAGAGAAACAGTGACGATTTGTGGAACGGTCGTTCAGTGATATTTTCCTCGCCTGTGGAAAACAGCAGATAACGCGAATCGCGGCTGATGTCGTGTACCGAGGTCGAATGTTTTCCGTAAGTCAGTCGCTGTTTCACTCCCGTCGCGAGATCGTACAGGTAGATGAAATATTTGTCGAAATAGCCTTCCTGCCTGTCCGACGGAGATTCGAGAATGAGCAGATCGCCCTTCCGCTCTTCGTAGGATTCTTTTTCGGTATACAGCAGTTGCCGTTCGTCGGGCAACATGCGGAAATTGCCTTTCGGGACATTGCCGGCAATGACGGTTTCCGCAAGCGTTTCGGGATCGACGCCGATCAAAGAATTGTTTTCGCCTCTCTGGGCAGTGTAATAGAGCCTGTTTGACGAGGGTGTCCACGAAACCTGCCTGTCTAGCGACAGCCTTTTTCCTGTCCGGATACTGTACAGTTCGGAATAACTGCTCGACGCTCCTCCCTCAACCACGCTGGAATATCTTAATATTGCGTAATGTCCGTTGGGCGAAATGCTTCCGGCGCCGATTCCGGATTTTTCGACAATGTCGTTTATCCTTATCAGCCGCTTATTTCCGTATTCGGACAAAATCACAAGACTGTCTGACGATTCCACCGTTATTTTAAGCGATTCCCGCGCCGTTTTCGATTCGGGACGGCTGAGATATTTCACCGCAAATTCCACCGTCCCCGGATTGACGGTTATCTCTTTTTCGACCTTTTTTGCATGTTGAAGACTGTCTTCCTCACTTGTTTTCGACGATTCTTTTTTGTTTCCGACATACAATTCCAGCATTCCGGTAGACGTAACGCTTACTTTCAGCTTTGCATGTTTATTCACGTTTACATTGAACGAAAAAAACCGTAACCCGTTGCTTTCTCCCGCCTTTTGAAAAAATATGACGCCGGATGTATCGGCTGTCAAATGTTCTTTGAAATCAGCGCTCTTTACAAGAAATGCCGTTTCGAGTAAATGTTTAGACTCGAATTTCTCCCCTTTAAGATTGACACTGTCAACCATCAAAGGATTTTGCACAGCAACAGGATATGTTGCATTTACTTTTGTGATGTTTATTCTGTTCTGCGATACGGAACTTCCCCATAAGAATATACACCAGATAAGAAGAGATATTTTCATTTGCATAATAACATTGTTTATTTAATAATATAATTGCGCAAATGTACAAATTTATTTTACTATTGACTGATTTTAATCATAAACGGGTGTATTCCAAAGTGTCGCTTCTCCTGTACGGTTAAAAAACATATTAATCAACCAAGTTTCCCGCCTTTTTTATTAGAATGAATTACATGGAATTAACAAATGTTTATTTTATACAGTTGCATGAAAAACAGGAAAATGCGTAAAAACATGCCGGGCATCAAATAACGCCGGGCGTTGAATATTAATATTCAATTCAAGGAAGAGGTTAAGCGGAAGATTAACCTGGCAGCCTCGTCGATTGCACCGACATGCCAGTCTGTCAAATAAATGTTTTTCGAATACTCTCATGACGTCCGCCGCTATCAAAGAACAGCTGTGCCTTTACCGTGCGACAGTCCTTATGAATATTGGGACGGCGAGAACATGGAGGGGCGAGGATTACTTTCCATGAAACATATAGCCGTTGCCGCCGGTTTGGGGGAAATCGG
>JAISPE010000384.1 GCA_031275145.1 Prevotellaceae bacterium
AATTTTTAAATCGGCGCAGCCAAACTTTAGTTCGACGAAGTCAATTAACAGACTTTGTAAATTATTACGTGAAAACCCTAACAGGGTTGGAAACCCTGTTAGGGTTCCCGGGAAAGTTAATTATGAAAATTCTGTTAATTATGTCTAAAAAAAGTAAATCATGTCTAAAAACAGAATTGATGAAGCTGTCTGTAAAAGGCAGACAGCTTCATGATTCTGAATAAAAACAGAGTATAAATATATACAATAGAAATAAAATGAAAAATATTTTGAAAGCAATGCTAAATAAGAATGAGATGATTTCCTATCCCAACGATTATGTCGCTACCGTATCGTCTATAATGAAAATTGATAAATCGGGAATGGCTACCGGCAGTTTTCGGAAAGGTTTTTGTCATATAAAAAACCTTCCTGACGGTTTGCGGGACTATTTTTATAACTGTAAAAAGCTTCCCGACGGTTTGCGGAGCGGTTATTCCCACGAGAAAAAGCTTCCCGACAGTTTGCGGGGCGGTTATTTCCACGAGAAAAAGCTTCCCGACAGTTTGCGGGGCGGTTTTTTCCACGAGAAAAAGCTTCCCGACAGTTTGCGTGGCGGTTTTGTCTGCGAACAAAAGCTTCCCGACAACACGGAACCTGGAGTTACTGTACAGGGATGGCATATTGATTATACTTATGGAGTCTTCAATAAATAAAGGTATCAATTATGGCATCCCGTTAACGGGATGCTGCTCTTTGCCCTGACTGCCGTCAGGCAGGCCATTGATGAGATACCGGAAAATAAATCAATAATTAATACCTTTATTTATTGAACGCTCCAAAGGTAACACAAAGCCCTTTGTGTAATCTTTGTGTCCTTTGTCCTTTTGTGGTGAAAAATGATAAAAAAGCGGGAAAAAAACTGATAAGGCAGTGCGGGAAATGCTTCTGGTTTTGCAGGATTACAAAAAATATTTGTCGATTGTAGAAAAAGCAGTACTTTTGCGCATGAAATTATGGCATAGATGTTTTTATAAATCCAGACCGGCATGAAAGGAATAGAAAAAGGAACTGAAAAACTACCGGAGAACGCACTAAACAAGTTGAATCCGGATAAAAAACTCGGGATAAAGTGTTTTTCGTCGAGAACGGAACATGTTTGAATTATATGGATTATAAACACATGAAAATCTTAAAAATATTAACTGATAATAATTAAACAGCAATGAATATCATAATAAAAGAAGTTACAGGCATACGGGAACTGAGGAAATTCGTTAAATTTCCAGCGAAACTGTATAAAGACAGTCCGTACTGGGTGCCGCCGCTTATTTTCGACGAAATGCAGAATCTCAGGAAAGACAAAAATCCCTCGTTTGAATATTGCGAAGCGCGTTACTGGCTTGCATACAGATCGAATAAGATAGTCGGGAGAGTTGCCGCCATAGTCAATCACCGTGCGAACGAGAAATGGGGGTACAAACATATCCGTTTCGGATGGATTGATTTTATTGACGATCCGGACGTGTCGAAAGCATTGCTGGACGAAGTCGAAAAATGGGGGAAAGAATTGGGAATGACAGTTGTCGATGGTCCGTTCGGATTCACCGATATGGATAATGAAGGCATGCTGGTCGAAGGATTCGACAAACTGCCCACGATTGCCAACATCTACAATTTCCCGTATTATCCCGTTCATCTTGAGAAGCATGGCTATTCGAAGCAGGAAGACTGGTTACAGTTCAAATTCAACGCTTCGCAGCCCGTTCCGGAAAAAATGGAGCGACTGAACAGGCTCGTCATGCAGAAATACGATCTGCACATCAAGCAGTTCACCAGCGCAAAACAGATATTGCCTTACGGCAGAAAATTTTTCTACACCCTCAATAAGGCCTTTGCAAACCTTTATGGCTTTGTCGATTTGACGGACAGGGAAATAGACAAGTATGTGAAACAGTATCTGACATTTTTACGGCCACAGTTCGTCTGTCTGGTCTTCGACAAAGACGAAAATATCGTAGCTTTCGGAGTCAGTATGCCAAGTTTGTCGAGGGCGTTTCAGAAAGCGAAAGGACGGTTGTTTCCATTCGGTTTTATCTACATACTGAAAGCATTAAAGAATTACGAACAGATAGATTTATATCTCAACGGAGTTCATCCCGACTGGCAGAAAAGAGGAATTGTATCAATCTATTACACCGAAATGAATAAAGCCTACATCAAATACGGTGTGAAAGTTGCGATATCAAACCAGCAGCTCGAAAGCAACAGAGACGCTATCGCGATGTGGCACAGTTACGAAAGTGAACCGTATATCAGAAGAAGATGTTATAAAAAAGAAATATGATAATAGAAATATTAAAATCCAAACTGCACAGAGTTACTGTGACTGAGGCGAATCTCAACTATATCGGCAGCGTCACCATCGATGAGGAACTGATGAACGCCGCCAACCTTATCGAAAACGAAAAAGTGAGCATAGTGAACATCACCAACGGCGAACGGCTTGAAACATACGTTATCAAAGGCGAGCGCAACAGTCGTACAATAGGTATCAACGGTCCTGCGGCGCACAAGTGCAAAGTCGGCGACATCGTGATAATCATGTCGTACGCCCAGATGGATTTTGAAGAAGCCAAATCGTTCA
>JAISPE010000064.1 GCA_031275145.1 Prevotellaceae bacterium
GTTTTCTACCGAGCGATGCATCCCTAACGGGATGCTCTTTGCCCTGACTGCCGTCAGGCAGGCCATTGATGAGATGCCGGAAAATAAATCAATAATTAATACCTTTATTTATTGAACGCTCCATAGAGACTGTTATATTAGAAAATCAATATTATCCCGAGACAGTTACCGGTATATGCAATTAATTACTAACTTTGTCGGCAAATTGCATGGACAAACGTTGAAAATATCCGTGTAATAATATTAAAAAGTTATAAATATT
This sequence comes from Prevotellaceae bacterium, assembly GCA_031275145.1. GTDB lineage: Bacteria > Bacteroidota > Bacteroidia > Bacteroidales > UBA932 > JAIRLF01. Next base: position 263 of record JAISPE010000064.1, read on the forward strand.
AAATTGTTAAGTTATATGAAAAAGTTCACATACATTCTGTTAATTCTGTTTATCACAGGAATTATATCTTGCAGCTGCCGGAATGAGTCGTCGCTGTACAAACTTGTCTGGGATACGCCAAGCAATGATACGTACGGGACTGTACCGCTTGGAAACGGCGAAGTCGCTGTTAATGCGTGGATAGACGAAGCGGGAAATTTGCGGTTTTACATTTCCCGAATCGATGCTGTTGACGAAAACGGGCAGTTGCTGAAAGTCGGCGCAATGAAAATCAGTCCGTCGAATCAGATATCGACGCCGTCCGGTTTCGAGCAAACTCTGGACGTCAAACGCGGCGTACTTGAAGCGGTTTACGGGGATATTTCGTACAAACTCTGGATTGATGCAAACCGAAATGTCATTGTCGCCGAGATTGCCACGAAGACGCCTCAGACCTTTACTGCCTGCAACGACGGCTGGCGTAACGAACGGACGCGATACGACAAATACGATTGCAGCGATATTTACAATGTCTGCTCTTTCGAAGACGCATCGTTCCGCGAAGCGTACAGGGAACAGCTCGACAATCTCGAAACGGTTATTGAACCCGATGTCCCCGTAAATTTGCCGGATGCTGTTGGCTGGTATCATCACAACGTTCACAGCAAACCGTTTCAGGTAACAGCCGAAGTTCAGGGAACGGACGATATCCACCGTCAAGACCCTTTGCTTCACCGTACTTTCGGCGCAATTGTCCGTGCCGGCAATGCAAAGAAAATCGATGAGAAAACTCTGCAATCGCCGGAAGGAAAGGCTCATCGTTTCGAAATCGCCGTTCACACAAAACATCCGGCGACCGTACCGGAATGGCTGGACGAAACCCTGCAAATCCTCGACGGGGCTCAAAAATTACCGGTACAAAAACGCTTCTCCGAACACGAAAAATGGTGGGACGGGTTCTGTAACCGCAGCTGGATTCACATCACGCAGAACGGGAAAAGCGCCACAGTCGCCGATTCGTCGGATGCTTTTGTGTTGAGCCGCGCGTATCTTTTGCAGCGATATGTCTCGGCTTGCGCAGGTCGCGGACAGCTGGCGATTAAATTCAACGGTTCGATTTTTACCGTCCCGGAACCGGGACAGCAGGGTAACGCCGATTATCGGCGATGGGGTTCCGGATACTGGTGGCAAAACACGCGCTCGGCATATTTTTCGATGCCGGCGGCGGGCGATTTTGATATGATGCAACCGCTGTTCAATCAGTATTTCGAGATTCTTCCGCTTTGCACGGAGCGCGTCAGAAAATATTTCGGACACGGAGGAGCATATTATCCCGAATGTATTTATTTTTGGGGCGATGTGTTTTCTGAAGCATACGGCTGGGAATCGTGGAAGACGCGGGACAATAAACTGCAAAAAAGCGGATGGCATAAATACGAATGGGTCGGCGGTCTCGAACTCGCTTACATGATGCTCGAATATTACGAATATACCGGAGATACCGGTTTTCTTGACACGAAAGCCGTCCCGCTTGCAATGGAAATCCTGACATTCTTTAACGAACACTACGCAACCGATGCAAACGGGAAACTGTTTATGAATCCCTCGCAGGCGGTTGAGACATGGTGGGATTGCGACAATCCCATGCCGGAACTTGCAGGGATTTATGCCGTGACAGAGCAGCTGGAACGGTTACCGGAAAACGCGCTGACGGCGGACAGAAAAAAAATCGTGTCGTCATTGAAACAGAAGTTGCCGGCGCTTCCGCTGACGCAGTCGAAAGACGGTAAACCGATGCTCGCGCCCGCCCAGCGTTTCGAACAGAAAAGAAATTCTGAAAATCCCGAACTGTACGCCGTTTTTCCGTTCCGTTTAATCTCTTACGAAAAGCCGAATGTCGAATGGGGAATCGAGGCATTCAAACACCGGCTCGACCGCGGCGCGTCCGGCTGGCGGCAGGATGATATTTTCGCTTCGTATCTCGGTTTGACGGACGAGGCGCGGAATCACCTTGTTCGGCGGGCAAAGAATAAACATAAACAATCCCGTTTCCCCGCCTTCTGGGGTCCAAATTACGACTGGATTCCCGACCAGACGCATGGAGGCGTGCTGAATAAAGGCATTCAAAGTCTCGTGATGCAGTGCGACGGCAAACGAATCGACCTCTTCCCCACATTCCCGGCTGACTGGGATTGCGATTTCAAATTACGCGCTCCGTACAATACAACTGTCGAAGGACGTCTTAAGGACGGAAAAGTAACCGACTTGAAAGTTACGCCGAAAGAACGTGAAAAAGATGTCCGTATCATGATTGGAAATAACAGGGAATAATCTATACATCTGAATTTTGGATAAGAAATGTCGATACCGGAGGTATTGCATATTTATAGAAATTTGGATTTGAGAAGCTGTAATTATAAAAATCCAAAAAGTATGACAGGGAAATATGGCTCTCGGAACAGATATTAGAGATAACCTCTCATAATCTGTTGTTGATAACGATGAAACCGATACCCGGCGAAAATGCCGCGCTCTTGCAGTTACGCGAAATCGAAGGAGAACAGTCCCAATTGAATATCGTATCGAAACGTTTCAAAGTCCGCAAAATCACAGTTTGCGACGCACTCGGCGACCCGCTGCCCGGTAATCCGAAAGCGGTGTTCAAACCGTACGAAAATAAATTCATCAAAATAGAGTAGACGAAATGAGGATTTAATTGAGACAACTCCTGAATATCTGATTTTAGGATTACGCAGATCTTATGCTTTTTTATCATTTTTTTACCACAAAGGACACAAAAAGCACAAAGAACTGACGTACGACAGTTCTTTGTGTAACCTTTGTGTTCTTCGTGTTCTTCGCGGTAAAAAATAACTGAAAAAAGCTTGTTGTAAGGATATTGCGACAAGCGTCATTGTAAATATCCGTTGGGAGTATGACCGAAATCCCGCATGACCTGCCGTAAACGTAAAGTCCATGAAAGAAAAATCAGATCCGGGAACTCCGCGAAAGACGAATCGACGTGAATTACAGTATTTTTTACACAATTTATTTTATTTGTATATAATTATTATAACTTTGCGGCCGATTAAAAAATTTCGTAATATAATTGTATGTTTGAAAATTTATCGGAA
>JAISPE010000278.1 GCA_031275145.1 Prevotellaceae bacterium
TTTGTTATGATGAAAGAGTTCTTGAAATATATGAAGTTCGGGTTATTGAGTTTAGTCTTTGTACTCCTGATTTTGAAAACAAAGGCACAGGAAGTATTGGTGAATCTTGACGAAAATATTCACGTCTCTCAGACAGCGAAAGACGAAAATATCCGTATTTCTCAAACGACAAAGTCAATAAAAACAAAGTCAGCGGTCAGTATTGATTTGCCGTTTGTCGATGATTTTTCGAAATCGGGGCAGCCGGTTCCGAATCCGGTTTTATGGGATAAAAGTCAGTCGGTATACGTAAACAGGACTTTCGGAATAAATCCTCCCACCGTAGGAGTTGCTACCTTTGATCCTTTCGACAGCAAAGGGAAAATATATCTCAATGCTGCAAGTTCTGTTTTTGCGGCAGACACTTTAACATCCCTGTCCATTCGACTGGCGTATTCTCCTTCCGACTCTGTCTGTCTGAGTTTTTACATCCAGCCATGCGGATACGGCGATATGCCCGAAAGCAGCGATTCCCTGTCTCTGGAATTTTATTCTCCCACAAATGACAGCTGGAATAAAGTGTGGAGCGCTTCGGTCATTTCCAATAACCGGATGAAGATATCAAATCATTTGAATAATACCGGCATAACAATAGAAGACGACAGTATAAGTTTCAAATTTTTCCGGTCGAATATTAAAATTGAAAACAGTAAATATCTGACCGACGGTTTTGTTTTTCGTTTTATTAACTATGCAAGTATAAATGTTCATCCGGGTTTTCCCGGACGCAGCACCGCTTCGGATCACTGGCATCTGGACTTTGTCTATCTGGATAAACTCAGAACAGCCGACAGCCGTAATATTCCGGATATTGCACTGACGGGAATACCGCCAAGACTGACGACAGGCTACGAAACAGTTCCCGCCACGCATTTCGAACTTGCAAAAGCCGATCTGTTCGACAATCCCATGAATCTGGAATTGAACTATACCAACTTCGGATGGGGAACGAAAAGCGTAACCCGGAATTTCCGGTTACGTTCGCTTTACGGAGCTTCGGGGAAAACACTGTTTTATTCCGCAGGCTCTGAAAATATTCAGGACGGAAGCACAATAAGCCTTTCATACGCAATACCGCAGTATGAATTTTCAGTCAGTGAAGATTCGGCGGCATTTGAACTGTTAAGCTGGATAGTCACCGACAATGATCCGTCAAATTTCAGAACAGCGTTACGCTATAACGATACCAACAAAGTAGTTTACGAGTTTAAAGACTGTTATGCGTACGACGACGGAACAGCGGAAAACGGCTACGGACTTTTTGGAAACGGTGCATCCCTGGGAAAAGTAGCGGTGAAATTCCGTACATACATGGCCGACAGTCTCCGGGGAGTGTACATGTATTTCAACAGAGCTGTGAACAATGTCACTGCAAGTCATAAATTCATCGTCTCCGTATGGAACGACGCCGGAAGTGTTCCCGGAAAACTGATACACAGCGAAACCGGTGGCAGCCCCGTATTCCGGGACAGTCTGAACAAATATGTTGCCTATAAATTCGAAAAACCCGTGTATCTTTCCGAAGGCGAAGTATTTTACGTTGGATGGTCTCAGACGGATGAAGGCTTTTTGAATATCGGTTTTGACAGAAACTGCAACTCCAAAAACAACACATTCTATAATCTGGGACAGGCATGGGAGCCTTCCGTTTTCGACGGCTCGCTAATGATACGCCCCATATTTTGCAGCATAGATTCACAGTTTCCTTCCGACTGCGTAGGTCTCGAAGATAATGATAACGATAATAAAAATGCGAGGATTTCTTTCAAGGCCTATCCCAATCCGGCAAAAGAAACCGTCTATCTGGAAGAAGATGACAATACACCGTTAACATCCCTGAAAATAGAATTATATACACTGTCCGGAAAACTTGTCAAAGTCTTCGAGAATGTATCGGGAAATATCAATATCTCAAACATTATGCCGGGAATATATCTTATGAGAGTGTGGGATTCCGACAGAAAAGTGAGGGAAGTGAAAAAAATTATTATCGCAGGATAATGATTGACAGAAACTGAAAAAGTACAAAACAAGTCAGGATGATAATTTTTTTATTGTATTTTTGCGGTAGAATTGATGTAATAAATACGAAATGGAAACAACATTGAAAAAGAAAGAACCGGACAGGGAAACAAAAGACAGAATCAGCTTTATTACGTTCATAATTCCACAATTTGCCCGCGCCTATAAAATGAGCCGGCAGGATGCCTACTGCTATCTGAAGAAATACGGCGGGATAGACTTCCTTTTTGAACACTGGTGGACGCTGCATACCGAAGACCCGTTCTGGGCGGTGCGCAGCCTGTACGAAGTGTGCTACAGAAACGGAGGGATGCGATGACGGTCTATCACGGCAGTTATACGGTTATTAACCTTGAGAACTTTGCAAAATAAAAAATAATATCATGGATAAGTGGATTAAAAGTATAAACGGGAATATTCCTCATACGAACAGAACAGTAAATATTGATTTGGAAGGTAAGAATCTTATTGTTACCGGTGCAAACGGTTCCGGGAAAACTTCTTTTTTAAGAGAGGTTTACAGAAAAACGGATTTACTGATTGCCAAAAAGCAGGGCGCCGATTTACCTCAAATGAAAGAACAGGTGAAGTATTGGCAAAATTATTTAAGTAACACTCAAAAAGGAACTACAGCATACGATATGGCAATGCAGGAAATACAATACGGTGAACGCCAGATAAACGATGTTGAAAGCGGACTGCATATTGACATACCGGAGAGTATCCGGTTTTCTTCAATGTATGATGACAGAAAGGCTGTCATCCGTTTTTTTGAAGAAAAGCGTCTCTCGGAAATTATACAGCCTGAAATGACAAAGGCTGTTTCCGCAGAAGAAGAAAAAGCCCGGCAATATGACGCCGGACAAAAATTTGCCAATAATCTTGAACAGCATCTGCTTAATCTGAAAAGCCGTCAGGCGATGGCTCTCACCATAGACAGAAATCAAGCGCTGGCAGACAGTATAGAAGCCTGGTTCGCCGGTTTCGAAAAAAATCTGAAAATACTTTTTGAAGACCCGAACGTTACATTGAAATTTAATCCCGACGACTATCACTTTTCGATATGTCATGAAAACAGACCGCCATACAGTTTTCAAACACTTTCCGCAGGCTATCGTGCAATTTTCGATATTTATGCGGAACTTATAATGCGTATGGAATATTTCAGAATAAGCCCGAAAGACCTGACGGGTGTTGTTTTGATCGACGAGATTGATTCACATTTGCATGTATCGCTGCAACGTTTGATATTGCCGTTCTTTACGGAATCGTTTCCCGAAATACAGTTTATTGTAACCACTCATTCCCCTTTTGTGCTGATATCGGCGCCTGATACGGTTGTTTTTGATCTGGCGAAAAATGAACCGATTACCGAAGATTTGTCCTGTTACACCTATTCAGCTGTGATGAAAGGTTTATGGAACGTGAAGCCCATATCCTTAAATCTGGAAAATACGGTTAAGGAAATTGCTCAAATCGTCAATTCCGGACAGAAAGATTTATCACGTCTCCGCGAACTTACGGATAAACTCAGAGGATGTGAAGACGTTCTGGATAACGAATCAAAAGCGTTCTACCTGCTGGGACTGGAAACTTTGGAAGAAGAAGGAGACAGCGATGTTTAATACTGTTCGACCCTGTCCGGGACCCGACTGTTCGACCGGTTACCGCTCGAAAGAGGTGGTTAAAGCATTGAGAGAAATGTTTTACGGGAAATGTTACCTGTGCGAAGACGATGTTTCCGACCCTGTAATTGAACATTTTATTCCGCACGAAGGCGATCCTGCAAAAAAATACGACTGGAATAATTTATACTATGCCTGCCACCGGTGTAATGGCATTAAAGGGACAATAACAGATATCTTAGACTGCTGCGATCCGGCAACAGACGTATTTCGGGCTATTAAATGCCTGTGTCCGAGTGTGCCGGATGACAAAATCACCGTCGAAGCCCAATATAATGATTCCAAAACGCAAAATACAGCCGGTTTGTTAGACAAATGCTATAACGAAAACAATACAGGTATTCGAGGCATTTCAAGAGAAGCGCTGCATGAAAAACTGTTTGAATATTACTGTAAATTTATCGTAAACAGGCGAATATTAAAAAGTCGGGACTCATTACAGTCAGACCGGGACAGGGCTATGGAACATTTAACGCAGATGCAGGATGTATCGTACCCTTTTTCCGTATTTTGGAGATGGCACGTTGCAAGTGATGCTTTTCTTGCAAAAATTTTTTGAAGTTCATGAAAATATTTAGTTGATATACATTTACAATGTTATTTTTAGAGGAACAAATGAATAATCTGTCACAATATCTTGTCGAAGAGATGCAGGCAAAGCGAAAAGGCGGTCTGTATCATAAAACGCAGGTCGGTTTGGCGTACAATTCAAACCGGATCGAGGGCAGCCGGCTTACCGAAGAACAAACACGTTACATTTTCGAAACACGCACAATCGGGTTCAAAGACGGGGAGGCGGTACCTGTCGATGATATAATCGAAACATCGAATCACTTTGTCGCGTTTGATTTTATGCTCAACTCGCTCGAACGACCGTTAACCGGCGATATTGTTAAAGAATTTCACCGCATTTTGAAAACATCCACTTCCGACGCTCAAAAAACGTGGTTTGCCGTTGGCGACTGGAAAAAACTTGCAAATGAAGTCGGAAATATGCCAACAGTTTTGCCTCAAAATGTAGAATCCGAAATGAATAAGCTGAATGACCGGTATAATTCAATTGCTGAAATCACATTTGAAAATATCGTAGAATACCATTACCGTTTCGAGAAAATACACCCGTTTCAGGATGGCAACGGCAGGGTCGGACGGTTAATTTTATTTCGCGAATGTTTGAGAAACAATATCATTCCATTTATTATCGACGAACGGCACAAACAGTTCTACTATCGCGGACTGCGGGAATTTGACACTGTGCGCGGATATTTGCTCGACACCTGCCTCGCGGCTCAGGACACTTATACGGAATGGGTAAAGTATTTTGGCTTATACATCCCGATACGGAAGAAAACAGATGTAAATTGATAGATGAATTTGATTCGGAATGAATATGGAAACGTTTGAGCTGGAGTTAAAAACAGCGAATTCTTCGCAAGATTATAATAACATTCGCCGTCTGATTCTGGAGTACAGCGAATGGCTGGGAATAGATTTGTGTTTTCAAAATTTTGAATACGAACTTGATAATCTGTCCTGTGTTTATGAGAGATTATATATTGCTTATGTGAACGCAGCTCCGGCAGGATGTATCGGGTTCAAAAAACGGTCGAAGTATCAGTGCGAACTCAAACGGATGTTTGTCAGAGATGAATATCGGGGAAAACACATTGGAACAGGCCTGCTCCAAAAGGCAATTGCCGACGCCGGAATGTCAGGCTATACCGAAATGCTGCTGGATACCTCTACCAAAATGGAAGCAGCGATACACTTATACCAAAAATTCGGATTTCACGAAATACCGGCGTACTACCATAATCCGCATGGCAGTGTTATATATATGTCATTGAATTTATACGGATGATTTCCCGTCGTCGGATAAAAAAATCCGCACATCAACGTATTTCGTTCCGTTTCAGCGCATCCTGCCAGATTTTACAAGCCTGTTCCCGCAGTATCAACGGTTCAATAATTTTCAGCGACCAGCTGCGTGACATGATTTCCATCACAAAATCGGGCGTTATCTTTAGCCGCAGTTTGATGATAAATTCCTCCGCCGTATCGCTGATGATTTCCTGCGAGTGGTGCAGGGGCAAAGATTTGAGATAGCGACCGTCTTCCGCATCAAACGACAGGACGACCTCTTCCACCGGATACTCGTCCGAAGAATAGATCCCGTAACTGTTTCGGAATTTTTCCGCTATATCGACGGACATATCTTTTTGGAACGTTTCCTCCGTAAGAACGAGGTTGCTAATCCGGTCAAGCCCGTAGCTTTTCATGTCCGTCTGTCCGGCTATCCTCCCGACCACATACCAGCGTCCGCGACATTCTTTTAGCGCGTAAGGTTCCAGACAGCGTTCCGAAAGCGCTTCGCCCTGAAATTTCCCGTAAGAAAAACGAATCCGCAGGACGTTTTTGATGGCATGAATCAGCGTAAACAGATGCTGTGTCCCGCGGGGACGGCGCTTTTCAGCAAAGACAAAACCGGGAATACTTTCGTCGATATTCAACGCCGTGAACACATCGAACGAATCCAGAAACTGCTCTACATCCATCTGTAAAACCGCAGGTTCGATGAAGTAGCCATTCCGCGCGCGACTGTATTGTATGTCGATGCCGAACTCGGTCTGTATGTTTTGTATATCGCGCAAAATTGTTCGCCGCGATATGCCGACGTTCTCTATTCCGCGCAGCGTCATAGACTGTTCGACGTAGTCTGTCAGTTCGGACAGACCGGTGTAAGGATTGTTTTTTACCTTGTTGATGATTAAAATATTCCTCAGAAAATAATGAATTTGAGCCATAAAATAAATAAATTTTTTTGCAAAAATACGATTTTTTTTTCAATGTCACGAAAATATATTACCTTTGCGGAAAATATTAATTAAAATATATTGTCATGGACGAAAAAGAAAAAGTTATTATGAACGGAAACGAAGAATTGGCGAAAGCCGTGAAAAAATTAGGCATTAATTTAGTCGAAATGGTTGCCGAAACAAGTATTTGGGCATCACCTGAATTCTGTGAACAGTTAAAACAGAAAAATGGAGATGCAGTATATTATTTAAATGTACGTCGCGGACGCAGTGATGAAATGAAAGGGGATACGATTAACGGTATTCGAATCGACGACAATACTTACGCTAATAATGCTATAAAGAGGGCTGTCGGACTTAAAAGAAAAGATATCAGGAACTATGAAACTTGCCATATATGGGAAGATACCTGTTACGACGAGCGCTACCATACAGCAATCCCTAATTTGGTACTTGTTCCAAGCGCGATTGCAAGTTTATCCGACCATTCTGATGAAATCATAAATGCTTTGAAATACAGATCTTATGAACTTTATGGCTGGTATCCCAAAGAAAGGTCGAAACCACAAAAACCCTGTAATTATCCCGACAACTGGCAAGAGCCTGCTAAAAACGCCAAAATCAAAAAGACCGGAAGCAGAGAACAGGAGGAGCAGAATATCGTGATGGAGATAAAAAGCAATGTTTACATTGATAAAATCAGACACGAAATAGATAAGGTAATGAGGCGAGTGCCCAAATGGTTAAATAACTCTGAGCAGTTTAACAGCACCATTCTCATTAACTTTTTGAAACTTTTAGACGATAACTCCACGAAAGTTGTTTCTTTGCAGAACCTGAAAAACAGATGCAACATGGCAACATTCAAAATTCATGTTACGGATATGTCAAATATTTCAGACAAAGGACATGGAAAGGTATTTGAAATCACAGAAGACGGTATTACACTGTGGGAACCTGTTGCATCGTTTATCCTGGACGAGTGGAATAATCATCCTGAATTACATTGATACAGGAACATAATCAACTATTTTTTTATCTGCAACAGATATGTCTGTAAAAATGTAGTTGTAACAATTGCATAAAGAGGGTATTTCCACAACAGGAGATACCCTCTTTTTTGTTTACTTTACCGCAACAGAAAACGGCTGACAACCCATAACGATTCAGCAACAGTTATCGGCCGTTATAATATAAAATGT
>JAISPE010000300.1 GCA_031275145.1 Prevotellaceae bacterium
AAATAAATACGCATAATGAAAAATATGTATAAACTCGATAGATTTGATGAAAATCAGGTCTATTGAGTTTATTCAATATTTAGTGAAACAATTCCCGTCCGATTAATTCAGTTATTAAATTGCCGAAACTGTCGAAAGATAACAAGTATATAGCGTTTTTGCTTGGCGCAGTATCGCTGTACGTTTTATTATCCTCAATTATATCCGGTTGCGCCAATTCTTCCATCGCTCCTACGGGCGGTCCCAAAGATACTGTCGCCCCCGTGCTTTTGAAGATGAATCCGCCTCAGCGCACAAAAGATTTTTCGGGTAAAGAACTGGTTTTTACATTTAACGAATATGTTCAGCTTAAAGACCAGAACAAAAATTTTGTAATATCACCTCCTTTACCCTCCAAAAAACCGATACTGAAAATAAGGGGGAAAAGCATAGTTGTCGTTTTTCCTTCTTTGGCCGACAGTGTTACCTATTATATTGATTTCGGGGCAAGCGTGGTCGATGTAAATGAAAACAATCCTGCAAGTTATCTCAATTTCATTTTCTCTACATGGGATATTCTGGATACAATGATTTATGCCGGTCATGTGGTAGATGCGCTCACGCTAGATCCTGTCGATGCGGCGCATGTGTTTTTGTATGAAGACAATCAGGATTCCATAGTTTTCAAAAAAAATCCTTCGGCTCTTTCGATAACAAACAAAGAGGGCGTTTTTATAGTCAAAGGATTGAAAAACAAAAAATACAAGATCGTAACCGTCACCGACAAAAATTCGAACATGCGATATGACGCCGGTATCGAACAGATTGCTTTTTCCGACTCGCTGATTCAACCTGCATCTTTTTCCGGAAGTGATTCTATCCCGTTTTATTCGCTTCCCGTATTCAACATGTTCACGGAAAACGTTAAACGGCAGGCGCTGATGGAAACAAAACGACCGGAAGAACGTTTGGTAAGTCTGCGTTTCAATGAAATCAATCCTGTAATCAGAAGCTTCAAACTGGACAATATCGCTACTTCGCGCATCATCGAAGAAGCAAGCCCTCAAAGAGACAGTATCAATTTCTGGATCAGCTCGCGGGAGGTACAGGATACCATAACCGGCGAACTGATATACTTGAGAACCGATACTTTAAACAATCTTTCACCCGATACGGTTAAAATCAAATTGCCGTATTTGAAACCCAAACCAAAAAAAGATAAAGAGGAAGAGGAAGAAGAGGAGATAATTCCCATAACGCCCGATATTAATACCGCTGCGACAGGTGTTGTGGACAATGATATAACATTCTCGTTTAAAACGCCTCTTCTCAGGGCTGATGCTTCGAAAATTCAACTGTCGATAATCGATAATGCTACTAAAGAAAAGACGCCGGTCAATATTGAAGCGTTTACACAGGATTCGATTCGTCTGAGAAGCTATAAGTTATCGGCAAAATGGAATATCGCGTCGAAATATGAAATGACTGTTCTGCCGGAGGCTTTTGTTGATGTGTACAGCATAACGAACGATACGATAGTCAAGGCTTTCGAAACAGCCGATCCCGATAAATTCGGCAAACTGATAATCGAAATCGTAAATTCCGAAAAACAGTATATCCTTCAATTGATGAAAGACAGGGATAAAAGGGTTACTCAGGAAAAAATTGCGGACGGCAACGGCAAAATTGTTTTCCAGTATCTTAATGCAGGGAAATACCGTATCCGCCTGATTGAAGATATCAACCGGAACGGGAAATGGGATACCGGAAGCTATCTGGGTAAAAGACAGCCGGAACGTGTCATGTTTTTAGTGTTTTCTACCGGCGAAACTTTATGGGACATAAAAACCAGCCGCGAAGACGAACATACAATAGATGCAGGTACGTTTTTTATTAGTGATGAACTAAGAACTAAGAACTAAGAACTGCTGGCGCACGTCTGGCGTCAGCAGTTCTTAGTTCATAGTTTTTAGTTCATAGTTCTGATTAAGGTCTCTTCAAGCGCTTCGCCATGCAGATGTTTTGCTACTATTTTACCTTCCCTATCAAGCAGGAAATTTGAAGGGATAGCCCGTACTCCGTATAATACGGCGACTTCGTTATTCCAGCCTTTAAGATCTGAGACATGAGCCCATTCAAGTTTATCCTTAGCTATTGCCCCAAGCCATTTGTCACGGGCCTTGTCACCGGAATCCAGCGATACCCCTAAAACAGTAAATCCCCTATCTTTAAATGCATGATATGCTTTCACTACATTCGGGTTTTCCTGACGGCAGGGACCGCACCATGAAGCCCAAAAATCAAGCAACACATACTTGCCTCGGAAATCAGAGAGTTTCACCGGATTGCCGACAGAATCGTTCTGAGTGAAATCGGGAGCGATACTGCCAATACCTGTCGCCTTCCATTTATTGATCCTTTCCTGAATTTCGCCACCAAGTTCCGATGCTTTAAGTTTTTCGGAAAACAAATCGAAAATTTTCTGCGCTTCATCACCTTCCGGATAATAACCTGCTGTCAGGTTGAAAAGACTGATCAAAGCATAATACGAATCCGGTTTAGCTTTGATGAAATCCCTGGCAAGCTCTTTTTCAAGTTTTGATATAGAATCATCTTTGATTTCAAGCTCTTTTAGTCGAGCGGATTTATCTTCAGGCGATAATGTTCCATCCTGTGATACCGCTCCCCATTCTTTGTATAATTCGTTTTTGAATGTTCGTAGAGCTTTGACGGTCTCAGTCCACGCTTTAGAGTCGTCGTTGACGGGAGAATTAATCACCGCATTTTTGATGGAATCATTACTTTTAAGAGTAATTTTTCCCTGTTCGATAAACAGTCTGATTCCGTCATTAAGATTTCCGGAAAAGTTTGTCGCCGTGTCGTAATTAACCAGCAAGGTAGCCTGAAAAGGTTTGGTTACTTCGCCTTTAAACTCAAACGTCCTGTTTTTCACTACAACCGAGTCACGCCGTTCTCCCGCCGCATTGCGCGATACGAGATATACTTTAACAGGAGCGTCGATACCGATTCGCCCCTTTAAAACGTATGCATTATCTCCGATTTTTTGTTCGCATCCGGCAAACACAAAAGCAGTTGCACACCCTACAATAAATAAAAAACTCTTTTTCATCTTATATTTTAATTTAATTTAACTTAATTATCAATATCTTATATAATCAACAAATAAAACATACAGGTACAAAATTACATTAAAATTTCGACAGGGCAGAGGAAAATCTATACAGAGGAGTGCGACAGTTTACATTACCGGTGAGGAGGGATAAAAACAACAGTCCGGTTGCCTTTCGGCAACCGGACTGTTTTGTGTTACGGGAACATTATCCGAACATCAGGATTCTGTTTCGCCGGAGATGGCTTTTGTCGATTTTTTTCTGCCGCGCAAGTCGTGTATGCGTCGAGCGTTAAAATATTCCGCAACAAATACATCGTCGTCCACATACCCTTCGACAAGGTCGTCTAAGATTTTCAACTGTTTACGCGCCTGCGCAAACAAATCCTGCAAACGGGAGGTTGCCTCCATACGCTGGTCGATAACCACATCGCGGTGAGCATACAGACCGGCTGCCTGTTCGGTAGCGCCAAGCAATTCATCAACGAATGTCCGGTCAATACCGTAATCGGCAAGCGCATCAAGGTTTGCACTGCATACATCGCAGATCATTCGGCTGTAAGTCACTAAATCGTTGATGCTCATTGAATCCAGAGTCGAGTGCGAAATCCGCACCGTTTTGCTCAGTACTTCATCGCTTATTATTGCTGCATAACTCCGAATCCGTAAAACTGCACGATATATCAGATTTTCCAAAATATCGCGAGCCTGTTCCTTCGCTGCGGTATGACCGGACGGCTTATTCGCCTCCTGTTTTACCGCCGTACTGCTGATTGCATCTCTTATAGCCCGTAAATTATCCATAACTTTCACAAGCAGAGCAATCAGATTCCATGCCGCGGGATTACTCTCAAAAAGAGATACCACTGCATTGACCATTTTGAAATAATTACTTTGATTTCCTGTCATATTAATTTATTTTAGAAATTTGACACAAAGTTAGCGCTTTTTTTAATACCGCAAAAAAAAATTAATTTTCTTAGTCCGGATATGCGCGAAACAGTCTTCATCGTCATTGCGAATATTCGTTTCGTACTGCAACTGAAAGAGTAATGACGCTTGTCGAAGAGTGTGGCGACGAAGCATTCCACGACAGGTCGTCATTGCGAATAACCGTTTCGTTCCGAAATTGAAAGCGTGATGACGCTTACCGGAAAGATACAGCAATCCTGAAATCCACGACTTTCCGGATTGCTTCGTTCCCGCAATGACGAAGGGACGGGAAAGCGACGCCGGCGATGTCCCATGATGGCGACGGCACCGTAGTGGCAAAATTTTTTTTGCCTTTTCAGGATTTTGCCTTTCCACAACCTCATTTCCACCTAACAGAGCAACATCAGTAGCAACATGATGGAGCACACGCTAACCTCATTACCCCATTAAACCGAACCGGATACCGGCGGTTTAATGGGGTAATAATGTCTGGAGTTTATATCACATCTCCAGGCTACTGAGGTCGTTTTGTTTTGAAAATCAGGTAAAAATGAGGTTTTTTTAACCGTTTTTAACCGTTATATCTTATTTTATTTCTCATCCCTTCACTCGGCGTAGTCTGGAGACTGCGCCGGGCAAAAGGCAAAATACTTTTCCGCATTTACATTTCTTTATTTACCGTTACCGGATTCACTTTGATTTCTTTTTTGTTATCGGGAAATTTCTGTTTAAAATAATCTATCGTTGCATCCGATTTTTCAACGCTTACCGGCAGTTGTTCACCTTTTTCTTTCGATTCGGCTATAACGCCTATAGCGCCGGCATTTTTTCTCAGGTCGGATTTATCGGGCGTCCATGTAATATGAATATCCCCGATGCAGTAAACATTGTCAGGGGAAAGAACATCGATAGACAGGTAATTGTCGGGAATGTTTTTGTAATAGCCGACGCCTTCTCTGTATTCAATCAAAGCGATGAAGTTTTTCCCGAGAGGCATTTTCATATAGAAATAGCCGTATTCATCAAGCC
>JAISPE010000325.1 GCA_031275145.1 Prevotellaceae bacterium
TTCAGAGAATTTAATATCGCAAAACACGCTCTGCACAACGGCGCCCACGGATATATCCTTAAGGATTCCAAAGCCGAAGAAGTGTATGCCGGAATCAAAACCGTCAACAACGGAGAACAGTTCATTTGCGAAAAAATAAACAGTATCTTCAAAAATGAAATGACTACTCATTTTACTTGGCTCACCAATACCGAAATAAAAATCCTGAGCCTGGTCGCCGAAGGATACACTCAACGTCAAGTTGCCAGAATTATCTGCCGCGACGTGGAAACCGTCAAATCGCATCTGAAAAATATACGCATAAAAATCGTCGTAAAAACTACTGCCCAAGCCGTAAAAGTAGCTTATGAACGGGGAATACTCAGAAGATCGTAATCTTATATTCTTTTTCGATTTACGGTTTTGGTATATCGTTTATCACTTTTTTACCGCTTTTTTATCATTTTTTTTACCGCAAAGGACACAAAGAGCGCAAAGGGCTGGCGCACGACAGTTCTTTGTGAAACCTTTGTGGTAAAAAAATAAGCGTCATCTCATTCGTCACGCCTTTTTTCCGTAAATCCCGATTTTATTTTGGCGCTCTGATATAGAGTACGACAGACACCAGGGCAAAGATAAAGTTAGGTATCCATGCGGCGAGCAGGGGGCTTGCGACGCCTACTTGAATAAACACCTCGCTGAATCGCAGGCACAGGATATAGATAAAACTGAGAGCTATTCCGATACCTATCTGCATTCCGATACCGCCGCGGATTTTGCGGGACGAGATCGAAACCCCGATCAGCGTAAGCACAAAGACAGAAAAGGGGATAGATGTTCTGTTGTGATTTTCCAGAATAGCCTTGTTGGGGTTCTGTCCGCGCATTTTCTGTTCCCTGATATTATCCTGCAACTCGAAATAATTCATGGATGTCACCACGTTATCCCTTTGTTTCAGTTCTTCGGCAGAAAAATTGACCACCGTATCGAGTTTCGTTCCCGTAGTGATAACCTCGGAAGAATCGGACAGATCGCGGATAAAATAATTGTTCAGCTGCCATACCTTTTTTTTGCTGTCGTAGATGGCATAATCCGCTATGAGTTTCGATTTAAGCACGTTTCCCTCAAAGCGTTCCAGACAGAAATGGCTGGCGCGGTTCGACGACGAATAAAAATTGGACATATACAGATATATGTTCGGCTGCACCTGAAGATGCATGTTCATACTCTTCTTCTGATAGGGACTTTTGATATACTGCGATTCAAATTCCAGCCTTATCTTGTTTGCCGGCGGTATGATAAAGTGATTCAGTGCAAGACTGAACAGAAATATCATGGTTGCCGAAACAAAATAAGGATACAGCATTCTCGGAAAACTTACCCCGCTCGACAGTATGGCAATGATTTCGGTATTATACGCCATCTTTGAAGTGAAGAATATAACCGTAATAAACACGAACAGGGAGCTGAACGTGTTTATAAAGAACGGTATAAACGTCAAATAATAATCGAAGACAATATTTTTCAGCGGAGCGTTTTTCGTGACAAAATCGTCGATATGCTCACTGATGTCGAATATAATGACTATAACAATGATAAGAGACAGAATCAGGAAGTA
Organism: Prevotellaceae bacterium; assembly: GCA_031275145.1. GTDB lineage: Bacteria > Bacteroidota > Bacteroidia > Bacteroidales > UBA932 > JAIRLF01. The sequence goes on from JAISPE010000325.1 coordinate 1,598, forward strand.
TATCCCTATAAATTTACCTATTATATATACGTCTAATTTTTTCACCCCGTTTTTCTTCAGTATTTTTCGATCGACGGCATGAACGTACTTATCGATTCCGCCTGCTGGATATATTCGTGCGATATTCCCTTATGCATCTTTATCACCTTGTTGAGAGGGACATAGACCGGCTGTTCGTTTACCCAGCCGACCATAAGGCTTCTCTGGTTGTCCAGCAGAGCCTCTACTGCGGAAATACCCATGAAACTTGCTACGATTCGGTCTTTTGCCGTTGGAGATCCTCCTCTCTGCATGTGTCCGAGAATCGACAGGCGGATCTCGAACTGGGGAAATTCCGCCGCCATTTTCGCCGATATCTCCGTCGCATTACCCTCGTCGATACCTTCGGCGACGAGTATGATTGACGACTTTTTCTTGTCGCCGCGTGTAGACAGATAGTTGCGTACCTTATCCAGCTGATTTTTCTCTTCCGGAATCATGGCGACCTCGGCGCCGCATGCGATACAGCTGTTCATGGCGATAAATCCGGCCTCGCGTCCCATCACTTCGACAAAAAACACTCTGTTGTGCGAATTTGCGGTATCCCTGATTTTGTCCACAGCCTGCACGACCGTATTCAGCGCCGTATCGTAACCTATTGTATAATCCGTTCCGTACAGGTCGTTATCGATCGTACCCGGGATGCCTATTATGCTCAGATTTGTTTCCTTCGACAGGAGATTTGCCCCCGTAAAAGAGCCGTCGCCGCCGATCACCACCAGAGAATCAATCTCGTACCGTTTCAACTGTTCGTATGCAAGCTGGCGGCCTTCCACCGTACGGAACTCGGCGCTTCGTGCTGTCTGCAGGAAAGTACCTCCGCTCTGTATGATTCCGCTCACGTCTTCCGAACGCAGCTGGAAAATGTCGCCTTCCATAAGTCCCTTGTATCCGCGCCGGATACCGAACACCTCAAAGCCGTTGTTTACTCCGGCGCGGGTGACGGCCCGGATAGCTGCATTCATGCCCGGAGCGTCTCCTCCCGATGTTAATACTCCAATTCTTCTTGTATTCATATTTCTTTTTTACTAATTACTAATTTTTACAGTGTTTAAAAACAAAAAACCGGTCATTCGGGTTGCCGCGGTTTGGTGAAAAACTCCAAAGTATTGTATATGTTCATAAAATTCAACAACCGTTTTTTGGGATTGATTTTAGATTTGACAGCATGTTCAAAAGGAGCGTAAAAGGTCAGTATCCTTTGACTGTCCTCGCTGGTAAGCTCCTGATTTGCATATTTTACCTTGAGATAAGTCGCCGTAAATGCTGCGAACGAAGTCCCGAAAGTCCGATCTATCACCTGTCCTGCATACTGGAACGGTGTCAGTTCGTTTCTGAAATATCCCATCTGATACATGAAAAACATAACCGCCCGGTATGGATAATATGCCTCCTTTTTAGGGTCGGATATGCGTTTTGCGCGACGGGAATACACCGAAAAGATGATATACGGAATGGAAAATATTGCTGTCAGTATGATTATTACGGTAAACGCAAAAATAATAACCGTAATCCAGACACCGCGACCTTTTTTATTGCCTGCATCGCTAACTGTGTCCCTGTCCGGCTTTTGCTCTTCCTTTTCCGTTTCCAGCCTGAACTCGTCTACAGGGACAGGCGAGGGAAGATTTTTCAGGATATAATTGAGCGAAGGAGTTTTCGGTTTCCCGATATCGTCGGGAACGGTGAAAGATATGGCCAGACCTTTGTCTCCCTTCTTTATTTCGCCGAGTCTTATCCGTACCGAATCTTTATACAGGCTTGCAAGCGACACATCCAGCTGTATTTCGCGGGGCGATTCCACAGTGTATTCCTCATCAAAATACACCAGCCCGTCAATATTGAACTGAATAAGATTATCGACAGTGTCTCTGCTTAATACCTCGCCCTTGGCGGCAAACCATGCCTTTTGCGGGTCGAGCGGAGGAGTGCCGTCGGTACCGGGAGCTTCCGACTGTTCGGAATCTCCGAAAGTAGTATCAAAATCGAGCCATCCGTATTCGGGGAAAAACACCTGTACCCATGCATGCGCCTGTTTGTTATACACCCAGTACCAGCCTTTGTTATTGCTGCTCCGGTCGATAATGGCGTATCCTGTGGCTATGCGGGCAGGGATTCCGCATGCCCGTAACAGCAGGAACGTACTTCCGGCATAATACGTACAGTTGCCGACGTGATCGTTCAGCAGGAAATTGAGTATGCGTGTTCCCGGAGGTACGGTTGTAGCCACATCCGAATATTTGTAGACCGGATTACCCGATTCGTCTGTCTGCATAAAATAGTCCCTGACGGCAATGATCTTGTCGATCGGCGTTCTGGCTTTTGCTTCGCTGACAATCTTTTGCGCGATGCTCCTTACTGTATCGTAATCGGGATTGACGGGATATTTTGTATAATAACCGATAAATGCGGTATCCGTACCGGCGTAATTTTTCACTGTCCGTAACAGGCTGAACCGCTGTTCCTGAAAATTGTCTACGCTCATATCGCGCTCTGTGTTGTTGTACACGAAATATGCGCTGTTCAGTTCGCTGACCCACATTTTAGCTCTGTACGCCGATGTGTACTGACTGTAAGCATCTTTTTTGACGGCAATGGGCTGGCAGTAAAACGCCGTCGAGGGAGCGGTAAATTCACTGTGCGAGGCTTTTACCTTGTATACTTCCGCTTCGACAACTTTCCGGTGTTTTTGAGACATCCCGTTTTCGATAACCGATTCGTCTGTAGCGGTGAAATATAGGGGTATTGACGACGGATCGGGAGAAAACAGGTCGCGGTACGGAGCGAGTGTATCGGGTTCAAACGTTTCGGTATAGTCATCGAACAGTGTAAGATGCTCCGAAACAAAATAGAGCGGATTGGGAATGTCGGTGTCGGGGAAAAAATTGTCGATATATGCAACGAACAGTGTGACGTCTTCGCTGTGCTGTTCCGGGTTACGGTTCAGATTGTCATTGACCTGCATCGATTCTTTCATCCGTATGGAACTGTCAGGAAGCATGTCGTACAGACTGTTTTTGTTGCCGTCTTTGATGCTTCCCTCTACCCATTTCACCTCCAGCTTTTTTATTTCATACTGGAAAATATTGTAGGCGACGAATAAAACCAGCGCCATGACAGTGGAATACAGCAACAAACCTTTGACGGGCTTAATCCACGAGCGCAGTTCCTGTTCGTCGGTATTGCGCAGCAGTTCGTTCATGAAAACGATATAAAAAACGAAAACAAGTACGGGGACAAAACTTTTCAGCATGTAACCGATATCCGTTTTCCCGGAAATGGCAGTGATTATAACTCCTGCCGATAACAGTAAGGCAGACAGTATGGCCGGAAAATATTTCGAGCGCGAAAATCCCCAGCCGCAGATCCATCCGGACAGGAACAGTATCCTGAACAGCAGAAAGTCTATCGACAGAAAAAACAGGTCAAATTCACCAAGCGCGAAATTGTCAAGAAAAAATTCGATCCCCGCAAACAGCAGCGCCAGCGTGATGAACGAAGGCAGAAATCTGAATCTGAATGAATGGAATATAACGGAAGAGAGTATTCCGCATGCAAAATATATGCTCTGTGACAGATGCTGGCTGTGATTGAACAGTGGAAAGTGATTTGAGGTAGTATAAATCAGGACATAAATGACAAAAATTGTCGGGATACACAAAAATAATATTTGTCTAAGCGTCTGTTTCAATGATATTCGATTCATTTTACCCATTGTATTCATGCAAATTTACAGTATGCAAAAGTAGATAATTAAACTCAATTACCAAATTTTAGTTCCCTTTTCTGACATAATTCTCCTTTTTTTGACGGAGAGTAGCCCCCGCGTAAGGTCAGGCTTACTCCATGAACAGTAAAAATCCCCGCTCAGAATATCCGTCTCGATACTGTGAGCGGGGATTTACGTTCCGCCGCACGCCATTCCTCGCTTTTTGTGACAATGACGGCTCTTTTTGTGACAACAAGCTTTTTTCCCGACCCTTCGTCATTGCGAATAACCGTTTCGTACCGAAACGCATGTGCGTTCCAGTACCTGAGCGGATACCCGCTCAGGCGCTGAGCGCATATATGGCCAGCGTCTGACCTGCTTTGGAGTCTTCAATAAATAAATGCTATTAATGATTTATAATCTTCTGTTTTTTACCCTGAGTTATCAATTGCTTTAGCCTACGGCAGATTAGCCGGCAAACATTTTTCGCGAAAAAGTGTTTACAGACTGTCCTGTATAAGTGATATACAGTATAAAGACAGGTTATTTTATTGATTATGTTAATAAAAGAGTTGGGATTCGGAATGATTTTCCGGAGGAGAGAGAAAT
>JAISPE010000352.1 GCA_031275145.1 Prevotellaceae bacterium
TGTAGATGACAGATTTCGACAGTGTCTTTCAGCGGACGCATCCTGCCGTTTCTCAGCACTTCGAGATATACCTTGCGCTTCTGCTCGTTTACGCAGCGGCTTGTGACTGTGTACGTCAGTGTGTGTACTCTTGAGAATGTAAGGTTGCCGGTCGAGACTGTGCCTTCGGGTGTTACCGCTATGCCTGCCCATTTGATATCCGTTATCATGTCAAGAGTATCAATATACTTTGCCAGACTGATATCGCCGGCATCGGGACAGACACGCACGCGAATATCCGGATAACTCTGTGTCAAAGATACCGTTACCCTTATTTCTTTCCGGTCGCCCTCTATATTCTCGCAGTATCCATTCCCCGAGACGCTGAGGTAAAACGCTGTATCCGCTTTCAGGTTTGTGGTCGTGTAACTGTCGCCGGTATGGAAAGGCGTTGCTTCCGTTTGCGTGGAATACCACTGAAATACGGGGTTGGCAAGACCGGAAGCTTCCGGCGTGACCGTAGCCGCTGTGCCGTAACAGACTGTTGTGTCTTTTACCGTAATGTCGGCGGCTGTGGATAGCGGAATTACCGTTATATTTGGGAAAGAGCTCCATGGGTATGCGGCCTGATATGCCGCTTTTGATCCGCAGGGTACGTATACAGGAATATTATTCGGGACAAACCTAAAAGCGAGACTGTCGGTCACGGGAGGAATAACTGTGTTTGCATATATTTCCGTTAAGTTGCGACAGTTGTCAAAAGCGCCGAGTCCAATAGAAGTAACCGAATTTCCAATCGTTAAAGAGCCTGTTAAACCGCTGCACCCGTTAAAAGCGTTGCTTCCAATAGAAGTAACGGAATCGGGAATCGTTAAAGAACCGGTGAAACCGCTGCATCCGCCAAAAGCAGCGTTTCCAATGTAAGTAACGGAATTGGGAATCGTTAAAGAGCCTGTGAGACCGCTGCATCCCTGAAAAACACTACCTTCAATAGAAGTAACGGAATCGGATATGATTAATGCACCTGTGAAACCGCTACATCCGTAAAAAGCGGCACCTCCAATAGAAGTACTTTCATAGAACTAAAATGTAACCGATTAATATTTAATCATTTTAGTTATTTATTTTTTTGAATTAAAATTTTTAATGGGGGTACTCATTACTAATTAAACCGAACTCTTATTTATTTCTCATCCCTAATTAAAAAAATAATTAATTTTGCAGAAAATTAATTCAGGTAGCGGTGACAAACCGTAATTTGTAATAAAAAAAATGAAAGCATATTTTATCGGTATCGGCGGAATAGGGATGAGTGCAATAGCAAGATTCTATAAACATGAAGGGTACGAAATCGCCGGATACGACAGAACCCCTTCAGATTTGACCGGAGAACTGCAAAAAGAAGGAATAAGCATACATTTCGACGATTGTGTCGCCGAAATCCCGGAACAGTTTAGAAACAGGGATACTCTTGTGGTATACACTCCCGCAATTCCGGATAACAGCATTGAACTGAACTATTTCCGCGAAACTGGAAACAATCCGGTGAAACGTTCTGCCGTTTTGGGAATGATTGCCGGAGACAAAAAAGTTCTTGCCGTCGCAGGAACGCATGGAAAAACTACTGTTTCGACTTTGCTGGCGCACCTTATGACCGTAGCTTCGGAAGGTTGTACGGCTTTTCTCGGTGGCGTTTCCAAAAATTACAACAGCAATTTAATCCTTTCCGGAAGCAGATGGTTAGTCGCCGAGGCTGATGAATACGACCGTTCGTTTTTGCGGCTGTATCCTCATATAGCGATTGTCACTGCTGCCGATGCAGACCATCTGGACATTTACGGCACTGAGAAAGAGATGAAAAAGGCTTTCGGGGATTTTGTCGCGCAAACAGATTCCGACGGCGCTCTCATCCTGAAAAAAGGAACGGAGATACCCCTGGACAGACTTTCGTGCAAAATGTTTTCATATTCATACGACAGTAAGGAAACAGATTTCTACGCCTGTAATATTGAATTAAAACAGGGATTTTTCGAATTTGATATCCGCACTCCTTTCGGGACAGTCGAGCGCTGTACTTTGGGACTGCCGGGTTGGGTGAATGTCGAAAATGCCGTTGCAGCCGTTGCAGCCGCAATACTTGCCGGAGCTGACATGGATAAAATCAAAGACGCTCTGGGTATGTTTTCCGGAGTCAAAAGACGTTTCGACATACAGGTGAATACGCCTGAATGTGTTTATATAGACGACTATGCGCATCATCCGGAAGAATTGAAAGCGTCGATAACTTCTGTCAGGCAGATGTTTGCCGGCAGGAAAATTTCGGGAATTTTTCAGCCGCATTTATACTCCCGCACCCGTGATTTTGCAGACGGGTTTGCCGAAAGTCTCAGTCTTTTAGACGAACTGATTCTCTTAGATATATATCCCGCAAGGGAGTTGCCGATAGAGGGTGTAACCTCCGAAATGATTTTCGACAAAGTGCGGATACACAACAAAACGATGTGTGCCGGAGAAAATTTGATGAATCTGCTTGCAAACAGAGATATAGATGTGCTGATGACTTTGGGGGCGGGAGATATCGACCGTTTCGTGAAGCCGATAACAAAACTTCTGTCCACTACAGTTACCTGACGCCCGCCGGATATGTCAAAATATGGTTATGATATAAGTGATTTTATGGAGGATTTTCGACGCAATCCTTTTTTTAAAATAACCGTACCTCTGTTATTTGGTGTAATTTTTCAGTATTTATCCCTGTCCCTCTCCGCAGGGGAAGAAGGCGTATTCCGAAGTGTCTTTGCAGGCGGATTACAGTTTAGCGGACTGTTATTTATCGCTTTCTTTCTGGTTTCGCTTACGGTTTTGCATATATTCAAAGTTCACCGGCGATATTCGGCTGCATGGTTGTACGGGCTTCATTACTATCTGATATTTTTCTTTTTAGGGATCAGTCTGGTGCAGCTGAATCCTCTGCATACAACTGTCCCGCTGAACGAAGAAAATTATTTCGAGCTGCTTGTAACCGAAAATCCGGAAAATACAGACAGAGCTGTCAGGATGGATGTTAAAATCCGGGCATTCTCTGCCGACGGCCAGCGCTGGACGAAATGTGACGAACGGTCGATAATATATACGGATAAAGATTCCACAGTGAAATTTTCGCCCGGAGACGTGCTGCTCTGTCAAGCCGTTTTCAACGAAGTTGCTCCGCCTCAGAACAGCGGGGAGTTCGATTACAGAGAATATCTCAGACGGAAAAGAATATTTTCGACTTCGTTTGTAAACTCCGAAAAAATGGCTGTTACGGATTCGGGACAGATAAATTTCTACAAAAAATTTGTATTCAGCCTTCAGCGATATTCTCTCGAAACATTGCAGAAAGCGGGATTGAAATCCGATGAACTTGCGGTCGCATTAGCCCTGCTCACAGGAAATAAACAGTATCTGGAAGATGAACTGCGCGACTCGTACGTCGCTGCGGGAACGGTTCATCTGCTGGCCGTTTCGGGACTGCACGTCGGAATTGTGTTCATGGTGCTGAATTTCGTTTTCCGGTTTATGGACAGGCAAAAGAAACTGCGTCTTTTAAAGGGTTTTATCATCCTTGTTTCGCTGTGGATATATGCTTCCGTTGCGGGTCTGGCTTCGTCGATTGTGAGGGCGAGCGTAATGTTTTCCATTTTCGTTATTGCCGACATGGCCGGCAAATCCGGAAATACATACAACAACATCTCGTTATCATGCTTTATCATGTGTCTGGCAAATCCTTACGTTATTTTCGACACGGGATTCCAGCTGTCGTATCTTGCCGTTTTGGGGATTGTGTATTTCCAGCCGAAATTCATGAGACCGTTCCGTCGCTGTAACCGCTTCATTAAACCCGTTATCGAATGTACGACGGTGACCCTGTCCGCCCAGCTGGGAACTTTGCCCGTCATACTGCTAACGTTCAAACAGTTTCCCGCATATTTTATTTTTTCAAATTTGATTCTTGTGCCTTACACGAGTGTGGTTATGTATATCGGGCTAACGGTCATAGTTCTGTCATGGCAGTCTTTCCTGCTCTCGATTAGCGGTTTGGCGCTCGGTTTTTCTACCGGTCTGATGAACCGGATTGTGAGATTTTTTGACAGTTTGCCATATTCAACCGTCGAAGGTATTTATATTAACGGGACACAGTGTACATTGCTTGTTATATGTATTTTATCGCTGGCGTTTCTTCTTTCGTTCAGAAAAAGGATATTTGCCGCCGCCACGCTGATTTCCCTGATCGGGATTTTTGCAGTCGGCGCTTTTCATTCATACGAAATATCTTCGCATAAGGAATTTGGGGTTTTTGGCGTCAAAAGAGCTTTCTACGCATATTTTATCGAGAACGGTACGGGATTTTCGATAAGAGATACAGCCTCTGTCAACCGGTCTTTCGATTTTAATACAAAAAACTCTCTGATAAGGCGGGGTTTCCGTTCCGAACAGGATTTGACGGGTTTATCGCTGGACGATTCTATCCCCAACCTGTACAGGGGCGTACTTTTGTTCGCCGGAAAGCGAATTGCCCTGTCATCCCGTCTGCACGTAAACGCCAACTTCTCCGGAACGCCGATGAATGTCGATTACCTGTACGTCACCGAACGCCAAAAGACTGAACCGGAAACCGTACTGTCATGTTATAATCCGTCGAAAATAATTATTGCCAACAATATGCCCGCATCCATTATCGACAAATGGATAAAAATCGCCGAATCAAAAAAAATCCCGTATCACAATATCAAAACCGGCGGCGGATTCAGCGAAATTGTCAAATGAAGACCGTAATTGCCTTCTTTTGACATCAAACGGGTGAGAATTGTAAGTTTTTTGCAGAAAACTGAAACAATCCACGACCTATCGTCATTGTGAATACCCGTTTCGTACCGCAACTGAAAGCGTGATGACGCTTACTGGAACGTCCCGAAACGTCCTGAAAGGACGTAATTTTCATAACCGCAGGTCTCGACCGGCCACCACCTGACGGATTGTCAGTGCGACGGGCGTCGCAGCTAAAAGCAAGTCGAGCGAGAGGTCTGGAGACTACGACGAGCGAGAGGACGAGAGGGCGTTTTTACGCACAGTAACGACCCGTCGCACACAAATAAAAATCCCCCAAAAGAAAATCTTGCGGGGGATTTTACTGTTTATTGAATTTTTAAAATTTACGCTCTCATTTTTTCTTTCGCTTTTGTAAGCTGTGTTTTAA
>JAISPE010000106.1 GCA_031275145.1 Prevotellaceae bacterium
TGAAATCAAACAATACATACTAACTAATTTTACACTTTAATCGAATAAAAACATGACTCGTAAAAACGGCGCAAAGTTATAATAAATTTTTAATATGAAACCAACAAAACACGAAAAAAACTGTTATAACAGATTTTTATTAACAGTTCAAATCGTCATGCCGTCCCCTGCCGTAAGCTCCCGCATCCCTTAGTAGTGTCGTCCCTGCGGGACTTGTCGTACAGTCCGTTCATGTTAATCATAAACCCTGAATCAGGTTCAGGGACAAAAAACAGCGGTTCAGACAATAATCCGTCCATGCCCCGGGAACCCTAACAGGGTTGGAAACCCTGTTAGGGTTTTCAACGTAAATTATGAAAATTGACTTCGTCGAGCTAAAGGTTCTGTTATTCCTCGCGCAGTGTAGTTTTGTGATATGGGATTGCGGGTCAAGCCCGCAATGACGATAGCGGTGGTCTTCGAGTGCAAATTCACGTTTATACTCATCCTCAATATCCCGAATAGTCGGAGCGGCAACAGTCTGATTCCACGAGCGGGTCCGCCCCCGTCGTCATTGCGGGCTTGACCCGCAATCTTCCGTTATTACAAAACTGTACCGTGCATAGTATAATTCTGTCAAAAAGGAACTAAAACTCTTCCATATCGTAACCGTTTCCGGCGTTTTCCTGATTGGATTTCCTGTCCTGTTTACCTCTTTCCGGTCTTGCATTTCCGAAATTGTATGTCACCGTCAGACCGACAAATCGGCCGCCTCTCCAGTTTTTCGAGTCCTGGGTAAAATTTGTTCCCGAAGTGACGGTATGCCATTTACGGGAATTGAAAATATCTCTGGCATTTATGCTGGCGCTGAATTTTCCGAACATCCTGCGTATTCCGGCGTCAACCGAATAGCTTGCTTTTCTGTACCCCTGCGCGACAATCTGTTTTGCGCGGTAATCGCCGGTCAGCTGGAACGAGAATAATTTCGGAAACACGAAGGTTGCTATCATTTTTGCATCCCACGAAAAATTTTCCTGCGCTGTCCCGACAACAGGTTCCGCGGCGCCTTCCGGCATATACGAAAACCCGTCTAATTTGTTATAAAACAGGTTAACCGTCGTAGTCAGATCAACGCTGCGGAAAAGTTTGTTTTTCAGCACAAGCTCTGTTCCTGTCGACAGGTTTCCCGCAATATTTTCGAACGTGCTTTTCATAACATTGCCGTCAAGATAGCTGATTCTCTGGACTACATTATATGTCGGGCGATAATATCCCGAAAAAGAAAAAATATGATTTGTCCAGCTTTTAATATAATTAAGTTCAAATGAATTGGAATATTCGGGCAGCAAACCTGGATTGCCAAAAGAGATATTGCTCGAATCGGTTATATTTTTGAACGAATTGATTTGCGGGCCTCTCGGTCTTGTAATACGCCGCGTGTAATTCACCTGTATTTCGTTGCCTGCCGGCAACGAATACGAAAGGAAAACACTGGGGAAGAGATCCAGATAGCTGTTGCTGTGGAACGGAATATCCGTTTCGCTGTCGCCGTATCCCAGCGAACGCGTATTTATGCCTGCATATTCGCCACGCAAACCAAGCTGATAGCCAAAACTGTTCAAATGTCCCGTATATGTTGAATACAATGCATGAATATCCTGATTGTAAATAAACCTGTTAAAGAGTTCGGGGACAGGAACGGCATCGTCTTTCGCTGTGCCCGAAAAAGTTTCGACAGGACTGTCTTCACGCCCGACCGTACCTTTATAGCCGGCCTCCAGCTTGTTATCGTTGCCAAAAGAGTTTACGTAATCAAGTTGAAACTCTATATTGTGCGGTCCCATATTGCCTGTCTGTCGCTGGTACGACGAAGTCTGATTGCCCGGAGAATAGACTGATGTCTGAGAATAGACCGATTCGTTGTCCATACCCCATGTGTTGTACGAAACGGCGAAATCGATATTGCCGGTTTTACTGAAATCGTGTTTATAGCCCAGCTGCACGTTTCCGCCGAGCATATTGTTGTCGGATAATGTACTGCGTCTGCTTTGGGTATACGATCCGGGAATGTTGCTTTTGTAGTTTGTGACACTGTTATTCTCGCCTTTTCCCAGCATGGTGAAGCCCGTCAGACTGAAATGGTCTTTTGCCGTAAGATGGTATGTCAGGCCTGCACGTCCGAAAAAGTTATTACGCCGTCCGTCGATGTCGGATACCTGATAGAGCGCAGTATTTCTATCTTCAACCGGTGAATACCGGGAAGTATTGCCGCCGCCGACGAATACTCTGCTTCTCAGGTTCAAACTTGCGTAAGCGTCTAATTTGTTGTTGTTGTAATTATAGTTGAAGCCGGCATTGTATCCTCCGCGGGAATCGACTCCCGCCTGTATGCTTCCGAAATATCCGGATTTCCGGTTTTCCTTTAAAATGATATTTATTATTCCGGCCGTTCCTTCGGGACTGTATTTCGCCGAGGGATTTGTGATGACTTCGATCTTTTCGATATTTTCAGCCGGCATCTGTTCCAGTATCTGCGCCCGGTTGTCGGCGGAAAGTCCCGATGCTTTACCGTTTATCCAGACTGTTACAGCCGAATTTCCGCGCAGAGACACTTCGCCTTCGGTATTGACCTCAACCGAGGGGATGTTACTCAGCACATCGCTGGCGCTTCCTCCGGCAGCGGCAATATTCTGGTCTACATTGAACACTTTCTTGTCGATATCTATCCTCATCTGCGTGCCGACTGCCGTAACCTCTACTTCGCCCAAAACCTCCGACTGTTCGACTAACAGTATCTGTTTCAAATCAATTTCCTTGCTTGCCGAGGTTAAAGGTATGTCCCGCTCGTACGTTTTATATCCGACAGATGAAACCGAAAGTAAATAATCGCCGTACGGGATATTCCGGATAACGAATCTTCCGTTTTTATCGGTATTCACGCCGACAAGGGCAGTTGCAGAATCCTTTTTGTCCTTAATCACGACGGTTACGGATTCCAGCGCTTCTCTGCTCCTGGAATCGGCAACGACTCCTTTAACAATACCGTCATTGACAGCATAAATAAAATTTACAGCCAGAAACATCGGGATAATAAATACTGTTTTCTTCATTTTCTTTTCTTTTATTAAGACATTTTACATTTATTTCAGGGTGCAAAGGTGTAAAAAAATCGTTACCGAAATTTTTGAAATTCCCGAAACAGAAAAATATGATACTAAAACGAAAAATACAAAGATGAAACGATGTGTCCCGAAAGACGTGATGACGCTTGCCGGAAGAATATGGCGGCAAAGCAATCAACGGCGGGCAGTCATTATTGGATTCCTCCGGCGAACCACTGTTTAAATTCTTTTACGCGGGCTTTACTTATTATTATTTTTTCGTTTACCGGAATTTTCAGGTTTACGGATAATTTATTGCCAAACCAGATTGATATGTCCTTAATCGATGAACGTGAAATTATATATTGCCTGTTTGCTCTGAAAAATTTTCCGGGGTCCAGTTCGTTCATTATTTCATCGAGAGTTTTATCTATATATCGACCTTTGTTGTCGAATGTTACGGCTTTTACAATTTTTGTGTCTATATAAATATAATAAATATCGTCCAGAGCGAGCGGTATAAGTTTATCCTTTTCGGGAATAAGGAAATAGCTTTTGTATGATTTGTTATACTGTTTCAAACTGTTCAGCAGGTTGTTTATAATCTCCCTGCTGTCGGGATAGTTTCCGTTGAGTTTTCTGTATTTCGACATGGCTTTTTCCAGAGCGGCTTTGCCGGTCGGTTTCAGGATATAGTCGATACTGTTTACCTCGAAAGCTTTCAGTGCATATTCGTCGTAAGCGGTTGTAAAAATAACGGGACATTTGATTTCCACGCTGTCGAAAATCATGAACGCCGAGCCGTCGGCAAGGTGTATATCCATAAATATCAAGTCGGGAGAGGGATGGGTCTCTATCCATTCGACCGATTCCTCGATTGATTGCAGAATTGCCAGAATTTCGATATCTTTCTGTACTTCGACGATTAACGATTTGAGCGTTTCGGCTGCAATAATTTCATCTTCTATAATAATTGCCTTCATATCATTCGTTTTAATCAACTTTTCATCAATGGAACCGTTACTTCAAAAAAATCATCGGTTTTGACGGTAACGATTTCCTTTTTCCACATCAGTTTATATCTTTCCGCAAGATTTGCAAGACCGATTCTTTCGCCGCTTTCGCTTTCCTTTTTCAGCTGAACGGGATTAGATACTTTAATCGCTTCGCCGTCTCCCTTTATTTTCACTTTCAACGGCTGTTTGTTGCTGACCACATTATGCTTTATTGCGTTTTCGACCAGAGTTTGCAAACTTAAGGGGATGATTTGATAATCATACAGTTTTTCGTCTACGTCATATTCAAAATCAAGATTGTTTCCGTAGCGTATTTTCATCAGATGGCAGTATGCTCTGGTGAATTTCAATTCTTCGCTAAGACTTATTATTTCGGCATTTTGCAGAGTATATCTGAAAACGTACGACAGTTGCTGAACGTATTCCTGCGCTTTGTCGGCGTCTATTTTGATTAGCGAATTGAGCGTGTTCAGCGAATTGAAAAGGAAATGAGGGTCAACCTGATTTTTAAGCGCTTCGTAACGGCTTCTCATATATTCGGTATGCAGGGCTTCGTTTTCTACCGATATTTTTTGCTGTTTTTGAGTCATATAGATTAACTGTGACGAGAAGACGACAATTAATGCAACCATGTAATTGCGCCATAATTCGCCTCTTATACGGCCTTTCCGGAATCTGGGACGGTTCTCGAGATTGAAAATGTCCAGCTGCAACTCCGAGATTGCAACACTCAGGAAATAAGCGACAACAGTTGTTGCAACAATAATAATCAGCAGCCGCGTTTTTTCCGAAGCGCGTATCTTGAATATATTGAAAACAAGCATATACAGGGCAAACGAAAACACGAACTGCGAAACGACATCCACTACAACCCGTACAGGTTCAAATCGAGGGATATGCGATAATATTGTTCCCCTGGGAACTTCGCGCTCATAGAAAAACGACATAAGAAATATGGCGTTGAGCAGCAAACTTATTGCAACAGACAGTACGAACGCAGTTTTACAGTTTGTTTTCATTTTACAAATCAATTTAGTTACCGATCATTATAATATTTTGCCGCAAATATACGGCTAATAAAACATTCGGTAAACAAAAAGACGGTGAAACGGCTAAAAACGTGTCCGGAACGACTCTTATCAACGACAGATTAAAAGCTACGAATTACGGAATAATATTCTGCCATTTGGACAGGTAGCGCAAATCACCGGTTTTTATTTGAACAGTCCGGTTTTTGGCCTTACATTTTTATCCGGTAAAAAATAAGCAGTATCTTTGCAGTCCGAATGATAAAAAAACAGGAGGTTTGCTTTATAACAAAAAAGAACTATATCAGCAGAAAAATAGACAGCGATTTGCTGGCCTGGAGTAATCCAATGTACGCCATTTCAAATATAATATGAACCCGGGTGTACGGCAAAATTCCCTTTTGACAGAACTCTTTTTCTTTTGACATAATTAACAGAACCTTTAGCTCGACGAAGTCAATTTTCATAATTTACAAAGTCTGTTAATTTTGCAAATTTTGTTAATTATGTCAAAAAAAAGGGGGTTACTTCAACCATTCCTTTATCAGCGCCATATCTATTTCTTCTGCCGGATTGAATTTGTCCGAAGCCATGTACTGTTCGATGCTTCGGCGGAACTGCCGCATAGCAGGACTGTCCGAAT
>JAISPE010000182.1 GCA_031275145.1 Prevotellaceae bacterium
CCGCAATGTATTTTCATTAAAGGGATATCTTCGGTGTCTTCTTCCAAAAGATACTGTGTAACGCGCGTAAAATTCGGATGCGGGTTAAAACCGTACTCTTCAGCATATTCAATAGCAGCATAAATAATATTGTGAGCCAGCGGATACGGAATTTCAATAAACTGAAAGCCATATTCGCTGATATATTCACGCGCAAGCTGTAACTCCATTTCCGAAGCGCTATGCTTATAAATTGTGTCCTTTATACCCAGACAGAGTAAATCGACCCAGTACATGCAAAAAGTCAAACTCCCCGAAACATGTTCACGGGCGACAAAGACAAATGCCGTCTGTTTGGATGCCCAGTCTCTGTTCACCCAGCATTTATACAAAGGCAGATTGCGCGATCGCTGCCGGATATAATTCTCCGGACTTAGATCCTGCTGCTGCTGTCTGTTTTTCTTTTTAGCCATATCTGTTCATTTAATATCTGTAATGTTCGGCTTTGTACGGGCCATCCGGATGCACGCCGATATAGTCTGCCTGAACTTTTGTCAGTTTCGTCAGATGAACTCCAAGCTGTTCGAGATGTAAACGGGCGACTTCCTCGTCTAATTTTTTCGGTAAACGGTAAACGTCTACAGCCGGTCTGTTCTGCCACAGTTCGATTTGGGCAAGCGTCTGATTGCTGAACGAGTTACTCATAACGAAAGAAGGATGTCCGGTAGCGCATCCCAGATTAACGAGTCTGCCTTCCGCCAGAAGGAAAATAGAATGTCCGTTATCGAAAACAAATTTATCCACCTGCGGTTTGATATTGATTTTTTTAGCGGTTTTCTCAAGCCGTTCTACCTGTATTTCGTCGTCGAAGTGACCGATATTGCACACGATAGTCTGGTCTTTCATGTTTTGCATGTGTTCAAGCGTAATGACGTCCCTGTTTCCCGTTGTCGTAACGTAAATGTTTCCTTCGTGCAGGGTATCTTCGACAGTCTTAACCTCAAATCCTTCCATCACAGCCTGAAGTGCGCAGACAGGATCTATCTCCGTCACAATGACACGCGCTCCGTATGAAGCCATCGAACGGGCGCAGCCTTTTCCCACATCTCCATACCCGCATACAACGACAACTTTGCCGGCAATCATCACATCCGTAGCCCGTTTGATACCGTCAGCCAGGGATTCGCGGCAACCGTAAAGATTGTCGAATTTGCTCTTTGTAACCGAATCGTTCACATTTATAGCCGGCACAAGCAGTTCTCCCTGTTCTTTCATCTGATACAGACGGTGTACGCCGGTTGTGGTTTCTTCGGAAACGCCTTTCCATTCGGCCACTGTGCGATGCCATTTCCCGTTATCGCCCGACAGTATGTCTTTCAGCAAATCAAGAATAACTCCTTCCTCTCTGCTCGAAGGAGTTTTGTCCAGGACCGAAGCATCTTTTTCGGCTTTATATCCTTTGTGAACAAGCAGAGTGGCATCCCCGCCGTCATCGACAATCAGATTCGGCCCCTTTCCTCCGGGAAAGGATAAGGCCATAGCGGTACACCACCAGTATTCTTCGAGAGTTTCGCCTTTCCATGCAAAAACCGGCGTTCCTGCAGCCGCAATTGCAGCCGCCGCATGGTCCTGTGTCGAAAAGATATTGCAGCTTGCCCAGCGTACGTCGGCTCCCAGCTCGATCAGTGTTTCTATCAGCACGGCAGTCTGTATTGTCATGTGCAGCGAGCCGGTTATGCGCGCTCCGGCCAAAGGTTTTTGCGCAGAATATTTTTTACGGATGCTTATCAGTCCGGGCATCTCTTTTTCTGCGATCTCTATCTC
Organism: Prevotellaceae bacterium; assembly: GCA_031275145.1. GTDB lineage: Bacteria > Bacteroidota > Bacteroidia > Bacteroidales > UBA932 > JAIRLF01. Next base: position 1,804 of record JAISPE010000182.1, read on the forward strand.
TTTACGCCCCCAGTCGGCGAGCGTAATGTCTTTTACTCTGTAATTTAATGTTTCGTCAATAATCATTATAATGTATTATTATTATTTTCGGGCGCAAAGTTAAACGAAATATTTGAGATACAAAAACACTGTTCAACTATACCCGACTATGGGATGAAAAATAAATAAGATATAACGGTTAAAAAACCTCATTTTTACCTAATTTTCAAAACAAAACAACCCCGGTAGCAGGGAAATATGATATAAACCACAGACCTCGTTACCGCATTAAATCAACGGCATCCGGTTCGGTTTAATTAGGTAATGAGGTTGATTTGTGCGTGTTACATTATTGCTACTGAGTACCCCATTAAACGGGTTTAATTCAAAAAAATAAATAACTGTTCCCGATCGCTGTTTATTGCCGCCTCATTTTCGATTCTCTCCGTATATAAGTTTACTTATCAATTCTTTAACGCTGATTATTTCTTTCAGTTTATAACCATTTGCACCTGTAAAAAACAGTCCGTGTTCTTCATCGCCGGCCCAGGCGTCTCCAAGACAGTTAGCTATACAATAGCCAGCTTCTTTTGCGCCTTTGCCTCTTTTGCACGGCGTTACGCAATTACTGATACATTTTACAGGAGCGCCTTCTTTTCTGTCTACACAATTGATAAGACTGGTTCTCACGCCTCTTGCCGGATATCCTACCGGTGATTTTAAAAGTTCTATATCTTCCCTTCCGGCACGAATAAGCACCTGTTTAAATACTTCGCTTGCATCACACTCGCAAGTACCTATAAAACGCGTACCCATCTGTACACCGTCAGCTCCCAAAGCCATTATCTTTTCGATATCGTCCTTATCCCAGATACCGCCTGCCGCGATAAGAGGAAAATTACCCCACTCCCGTATCTCGTCTTTGACGGGTCGAATAAGATTTTCGAGCCGGTATTCTTCCATCGCGCATTGTTCATACGTAAAGCCTTGATGCCCGCCGCTTAAAGGACCTTCCAAAACAACGGCATCGGGTAAGCGGCTATATCGTTGCATCCAGCGCTTACAGATAATTCTCAATGCTTTTGCGGACGAAACTATCGGCACAAGCGCTACACGCGGGTAATTTTCCGTAAATTCCGGCAAGTTCGTAGGCAGACCGGCTCCCGATATAATAATATCCGTGCCGCTTTTACATGCGTCCACAACTACCCTGCCATAATCGTTGATAGCGCACATGACATTTACTCCCAGAGGTTTTTGTCCGCATATTTTACGCGCATTCTTAATTATTGTTTTAAGAGCCTCAAACGAGTACAGGCTTTTTGCATCATACGGACGGGAATCGACCACTTTTTCTGCAAATTGCATGTTTTGATAGTATCCTGTCCCTATCGCGCTTATAACGCCGAGGCCGCCCTCAATACTTACTGCTCCGGCAAGCCTGTCCCAACTGATGCCTATACCCATACCACCCTGGACTATCGGGAATTTTATCGTATACTGTCCTATTTTCATGATGCTTTTTTTCGTTCGCTTTTGAACATTTTAATTCATTTATTTACGGCACAAAAGTACATGAAAATTTGGAATTTCCTTTTTTTTGACATAATTAACAGATTTGTGAATTATGTTATACTTCCAACGGTCTAAATTAGTGAATTGGATATGCGACAAAGCAATACCGCTTCCATCGTTATTGCGAATATTCTTTTCGTACCGCAACTGAAAGAGTTACATGAAAATCCGGAATTTCCAAGTGCAACCAATAAATACGACAAAATTCCTTTTTTTAACATAATTTTCAGAAACTTTAGTTCGACGAAGTCAATTGACAGACTTTGTAAATTATGAAATTTGACTTCGTCGAACTAAAGTTTCTGTTAATCATGTCAAAAAAAGGGACTCTTACAGTTAATGATATTAATTAAAACGATATATTATATGAAACTGCAAAAATTATTTTTATTCACAGGATTATTGATTTTACCTGTTTTTATTTCCGGCGCTCAGACAAAAAGCCTGAAACAGCTTCAGCAGGAGTTTGTTAATTTACGGTTTGGGATGTTTATACATTACAATATTCCCACATACACTCCGGAAGACTGGCCTGATCCGGATGCATTGCCTTCGATTTTTAACCCTGCAAAACAGGACTGTTCGCAGTGGGCAAAAGCGGCAAAATCTGCCAATATGTCATACGGATGCCTTACCGCGAAACATCACAGCGGTTTTTGTATCTGGGATACGAAAACAACGGCTTACAGCGTGATGAACAGTCCGTACGGTAAAGACATCGTACGCGAGTATGTCGATGCGTTCAGAAAAGAGGGTCTGAAAGTCATGCTTTACTATTCGATACTTGATACTCATCACCGGCTTCGTCCGAATATGATTAAATCAAGCCATATCAGCATGATAAAAAGCCAGATTGTCGAACTGCTGACCAATTACGGGGAAATCGCCGCGCTGATTATCGACGGCTGGGACGCTCCATGGTCGCGTATTTCGTATGACGAAATCCCGTTCGAGGACATCTATCTGCTCGTAAAATCATTGCAGCCCAACTGTCTGATGATGGATCTCAATGCTGCGAAATATCCCGCCGAAGCGCTGTTTTACACCGACATCAAATCGTACGAACAGGGCGCGGGACAGCATGTTTCGAACGCCAACAAACTCCCTGCCCTCTCATGCTATCCCATACAGGACAACTGGTTCTGGAAAGAAAGTTTCCCGGAAAAGCCCGTCAAATCACCCGAAGAAATCGTGACGAAAAACATTGTCCCGCTTAACAGCGCTTACTGCAATTTCATCCTGAACGTAGCGCCAAACAGAGACGGACTGATCGACGACAACGCTCTGGACGCATTGAAAGAAATCGGCAAACTGTGGAAAAACAAAGGTCCCGCCGGCGAAATCTCTGTCGCCGAACAGCCGGTGATCTCTTCCAATATGGCGAAGAACAGACCCGCAGACGCCAGCTGGAGTTACGACTCTAATATCATGGATTTTGCCAACGACGACGATTTCAGTTCCTCATGGGTATCGCATCCCTCGGTCGAAAAACCGTGGCTCGAAATCACACTGTCCGGAAATGACAGGGAATTTAACATGATTGTTATCACGGAAGCAAACGGTCATAACAGAATCAAAAAGTACCGGCTCGAATATTTTGCGAACAACGAATGGCGACCCATACTGACCGGCTCAAATACTGACAGAGTGAAAATACACCGTTTCAATAAAATATGGGGAAACAAAGTGAGAATATCCATCGACGAATTTTCCGATACGCCATCCATCTCCGAATTTGGCGTTTACAATGAACGGCTGTGAGTGATTGGTGATATGCCGGTAACCCTTGCGCACGTAGAGATGCCACTTCGCCCTCGTGTTAAAAACAAAATTCCTGCTTTGCTTTTAACACGGCGTAGTCTCCAGACTACGCCGTGCGAAGAGCGAAAGGACTACGCCGGGCAGGAGAGCAAGAACTGTCAATTATTTTCAGAATGGCGGTTCCGAAGATTTTACATCAAACTCTGACATATTATCCGGGAAATTGTTTTCCGAAGCGCTGTTTGCGGAAAAGTCATTATTCATTTTGGAGCTTATAATATGGCTGCCTGTCTGCGGGGGCGATAATATTCCCGGGTCTTCGAGGTCGTAGAATTTGGCTTCTTCCCTGCGGAATTTAAGTTTCACATCTCCTACGGCTCCGTTTCTGTGTTTTGCCAGAATAATTTCGGCGATACCGATCAGGGAATTGCCGTTTTCGTCTTCAATAAATCCGTAATATTCGGGACGGTGAATAAACGCGACAATATCGGCATCCTGTTCGATAGCTCCCGATTCGCGGAGGTCGGACAGCTGGGGGCGTTTGTTTCCCGCGCGCGTTTCCACAGCCCGGTTTAACTGCGACAGGGCAATTATAGGAACATTCAGTTCTTTGGCGATTGCTTTCAGTGAGCGTGAGATGGCGGAAACTTCCTGTTCTCTCATACTGTTTGCTTCGGGCGGTCCGGTCATCAGTTGCAGATAGTCGATTATTATCAGTTCTATTTTATGATTCTGTACCAGTCGGCGGGCTTTTGAGCGAAATTCGAATATCGATAAAGCCGGAGTTTCGTCAATATACAGAGGCGCTTCCGTCAGGGCCTGTATCTTGGTGTCTAACTGATGCCACTCGTGAGTTTCGAGCTTTCCGGTTTTTATCTTTTCAGACGAAATGCCTGTCTCGCTTATCATCAAACGTTTTACAAGCTGTACGGCCGACATTTCCAGCGAAAAGAAAGCTACTCCCTTATTAAAATCTACCGCTACCGAACGCGCCATTGACAGAACAAACGCCGTCTTTCCCATTGCCGGACGCGCTGCAACAATAATCAGGTCGGATGACTGCCAGCCGGAAGTAAGTCTGTCTAAAGAAGTAAATCCCGAAGGGATGCCGCTGAAGCCGTCGCCTCTGGCGGAAGCGATTTCCATCTCCGCGATAGTCTGTTCGACTACACTGCTTATGAGTCTGGTTTCGCTTCTCATGTTATGCTCGGCTATTTCGAAGATTTTTTGCTGTGCCGAATCAAGCTGATCGTTGACGTCCGTTTTGTCGTCGAACGCTTCCCGCTGTATTTCGGACGATACTTCTATCAGTTTCCTCTGAATATACTTCTGGGCAACGATTTTAGCGTGATATTCAATATGCGCCGCCGAGCCTACCTTGCCGGAAAGCTGTGACAGATAGTATGCTCCGCCGACAAATTCGAGATTGTCGCTCCGTTTCAGTTCCGTCGCTACAGTGTAGATATCGACTGCCTCGTGCCGTAACGACAGATTGACGACTGCTTCGTATATTTTTTGATGAGTTTCGAGATAAAAACTTTCCGGAACAAGCAGCCCCTGTATATCAACGATTGCCCCTTTCTCGATCATCAAAGCGCCGAGAACGGCTTCTTCCATATCTATTGCCTGAGGCGGCTTTTTTCCTAATCCGAGCGCAACCGATTCTGTTGAATCTAACTTGTATTTCTGCAATTTTGCCATAATAATTTTTCTACAAATGTACACGAAAATTTTATTCCTGCAAACGGTTTTTTTTTAAACACGATTGGCAAAACTGAAAAAATCAGTTATTTTTGCATTCAAATTTATTTAACGGTTTATTTTATGAAAAGAGTATTATTCAGTATCTTAATTTGTTTTTTGTCTGTGCCGGCATACGCACAGCAGCAACATGTGATCTCGATTCGGGGCGGAGAGACAAATCTCAATGCAGCCAAACGTGTCAAGCAAAAAGAAATAGGACAGGCAGGCATGGAATTTTTCTACGACTACCGCCGTCTGACAGACACAACAGACGCCGCATCCGAACAGCAGGACATGATGATTTTACAGATAAATCAGGACATGTCGAAGTTTTCAAGCTATCGCGCCATGCAGATTGATTCGCTTATGAGCGTATCCACTGTTGACCAGATCATGGCGAATCCCGTTAAATACGCCGGCGGGGAAAGTTTTTCCGTATATAAAAATTATCCTTCGGGAAAGGTTACGACTGTCGACAAGATTGCGACGGACTGGTTTATGTGCGAAGAAGACATCCCCGTTCAGGAATGGAGTATCGACGACAGCGCCACAAAAGAGATTCTGGGCTACCGGTGCCGCAGGGCGGAATGTGATTTTCGCGGACGGAAATACGTCGCATGGTATTCCGACGAAATACCCGTATCCAGCGGTCCGTGGAAATTCGGCGGTTTGCCCGGGTTTATCATGGAAGCGGGCGACAGCGAAGGTCATTATAAATTTACGCTGGTCGGAATAAACTCGAATGCTGCACGCGCGATTACCATTCCCGACATTCAGTTCAACAAAACCGGCCGCGACAAATTCTATACCGCCAAACGTAAATACGACGTCGACCCGATCGGGTATATATCCGCCATATCCGGAATAAAATTAAACATCACCACTCCCGACGGCGCACCAAACGAGGAGATGATGAAACCGCGCGAATTAAAGTACGATTATATCGAAAGAGACTATAAATAGGTAATGATCCGGTGTATATTTACCGTACTGTTGTGTGTTGCAGGACTGACCGTCATGCGCGCTCAGTCCGCAAACATAACGGGAGTGGTGGCGGATTCTGCAAATAAAGCGCCGGTAGCAGGTGTTATCATACAGCTGCTTGACGCGGACGGCAAGGTGTTGAGCTATACTTTTTCGGATAACAGCGGAAAATTTTCTTTGCCCTATTCTGTACGTGGAAGTGTTTTGGCATTCAAAAGTATGGGATACAGGAGCAGAACGGTTCCCGTTTCCGGCAATCAGTCCCCCCGGGAAATATTGCTTGTGAACGAGCCTGTACAGCTTCGCGACATCGTGGTCAAAGCGCCCGACATCCTGCTGAAAGGCGACACGCTTGTTTATAATGTTCAAAAATATGCCGATGCGCAGGACCGCACAATCGCCGATGTGTTAAAGAAGATGCCGGGTATCGAAGTGGCGGAAAGCGGACAGATTAAATACAACGGGACGCCTATCAATAAATTTTACATCGAGGGTAACGACCTTCTGGAAGGCAGGTACGGGCTTGCAAGCAACAATATTTCGCACAGCGACGTGCAGAATGTCGAAATCATGGAAAACCATCAGCCGGTACGCGCCTTGCAGGGCATAGACTATTCGGATCAGGCAGGATTGAATCTCCGTCTGAAAGAAAGCGCCAAACTTCGCTGGAGCGGGATTGTAACCGGCGGAGCGGGTTTTTCGCCGCTGCTGTACGACGCTTCTCTGTTTGCCATGCGCATCGCCGGAAAACGCCAAAGCATGGAAACCGCGCGAATCAACAATACGGGATGGAATCCCGCATCGCAAAGTATCCGCCATACGTTCGACAATCTGTTGTCCGGTACAGCTTTCAATCAGAATCTCCTGCCCGACTACATCACTGCGGGAAACGCTTCCGCTCCAATAGACGGCAGCCGGACAAGGTTCAACCGTTCGCATCTTTTCAACACAACCAATTCGGTGAAGTTAAAGAATGATTGCGACCTCAAAGCCAGCATCACATACGAACGGGATGCGCTCGATTTTACACGCGGAGCCTATACGGATTATTTCGACGCTTCACTGTCGCCACTGACCGAAGCGGAATATTTGCAGACGCGGAAACACACTCTTTCTCCCCGGTTTACCCTGCTTGTCAACAAACCGGAGATGTATCTGAAAAATAATCTTCATGCGGATTTGGGATGGAATGACGCCACATCGGCGATTACGGGTTCGTACAGAATCGGACAGCGTGCGAAAAAACCGGTATTCGACGTCGCCAACGAACTGCAGGCGGTAAAGCGCATCCGAAACCGGATTTTGACCGTATCGTCAAACAACAGGATAAGCGGCAAACCGCATTCTTTACAGGTAGAAAACGGGGACAGGCGGTATTTGCAGGATGTGACGGCGCTGGCATTTCAATCCGTCACCGAAGCAAGTTACGGATGGATTTTCGGACAGTGGCAAGTCCGCGGACGCGCCGGACTGGACTACAGTCACCGTGAACTTGAAAGCGTTTTGACAGGAATAAATGATATGGACGGTTTTCCGGTTACCAACGATTCCCGCTTAGACGTGACAAACCTGTATGCCCGTCCGGAAATCGTCTATGAAAATCAGCGTTTGCGCCTGAATCCGTATGCCACGGTCGGTTATTACGCATATCGCTTTAACGCGAAAAAGCCGGAAGAGCATCTGTCAAAAAGTTTCGGGATTATTTCTCCGGCGCTTTCTGTCCGGTATAAATTTACGGCCCGTCTGGAAATGTTCGCGAACGTACGGTATTTTGTGACGCCTCCAAATCCGGACATTTTTTATCGCGGGGTAATCATGAATAATTACAGGGAACTGAATGCCGGATATCCCTCGTACAGCCCTGATGCGGGGAGTTCGCTTGCCCTGTCGATGCGTTACCGCAATCCCGTTTCGGCCGTATTTGCCAATGCCGGGTTTCAATACAGGAACAGCAGATATGCGCTCACCGGCGAACAGCTGTTTATTAATGACCGGATATTAACGGCTTACATTCCGGCGTCGAACAGCGGCGAGGTATACAGTTTCAACGGAGGCCTCAGCAAGGGAATTTTTTCGGGTAAAATTTATGTCGGGATAGACGCGGGATATGTCCGGACAAAAACCGTAAGCATGCGTAATTCAATCCTTATCCCGTATCAGCTGGACGCCCTGTCCGCCACGCCGAGAATAAAAGGTACGGTTTCAAAATGGATGACTGCCGAATACAGCCTGCTCGCAGGTCTGAATGCCATGAGTTTTACAGCTGATTATGCAGGCAGTTCATATTTCAGTTTGAGACAGAAACTGGATGTATCCTTTTTCCCTGTAAAGAAAATACGGATCCATGCCGGCGCAGAGCATTACCGTACGAGATTTAACGACAATACGGCCGACAATCTTTTGCTGCTGGATGCCGGCGCAGGATGGAGGATCTCGGAGAAAATCGACCTCAATCTGTCGGCAACCAATTTGATGAATGATGACGCTTACCGTTATTCCCGCCATGAGACGCTCAGCGAAACAGTTTACAGTTACCGGATTCGTCCGCGCAATGTGATAATGTCGGTACAGCTGAAGTTTTAGCCGGTTTTGCTTTGGCACACAGATGACCGCTTTTTATATTTTTTTTTACCGCAAAGGGCACAAAGGGCTGACGCACGACAGTTCTTTGTGAAATCTTTGTGTCCTTTGCGGTAAAAAATAAGGGGTAAAAAACGTTATTTCCGGATTGATTCGGGCTTCGTTCCCCGCAGTCCCGCAGGTCCCGCACCTGCGGGACCTGCGGGCCGTGTCGTGCAGTCCGGTCATATTAATCATAAAAAACACAGAAATCAGCGGTTCAGACAATAATCGCCTGACATGACTGTCTGAAATCCCGCAGGGTGGGGTGTCAAAAATATTTTTTACATGATTTCTTTTCTTTGACATAACCGACAGAATTTCCAGAATTAACAGATTTGTAAATTATGAAGATTCTGTTAATTATGTCAAAAAAGGGATTCTGTTAAAAAAAAGGTATTACCTTTACGGAAATTTTTAATAATATTATGGATAATTATAAATTGCATGAAAACAACTGTTGAAATAAAGTGCAGCAATACGGATACGACACACGCATATCCTGCGGGAACGACTTTGTATGAAGTTTATAACGATATAAAACCGCAACTCTCATCGTCCGTGCTGGCAGCAACGGTAAACAATGAGCTGAAAGAGTTGTCGTATGAA
>JAISPE010000207.1 GCA_031275145.1 Prevotellaceae bacterium
AGGCAGTCCGTATTATTCGTTTCATCCTGAAAATTATATATACGGGAAGGTAAAATATAAAATCCCGAAAGAAACAGTAAAAATTATAGAAAAAAGATAAATTAATAAGTAATAAAAAACATGCCAGGAATTATTGGAAAAAAGGTCGGAATGACTTCTGTGTTTGGGGATGACGGAAAAAATATCCCTTGCACAGTTATTGAAGCTGGTCCATGTGTAGTCACGCAAGTCAAGTCTGTTGAAACAGACGGGTATGAAGCAATTCAGCTTGCCTATGACGACAAGAAGGAAAAAAACACCAGCAAGCCGCTGTTGTGCCATTTCAGGAAAGCAGGCACAACACCGAAGAAGAAGGTAGTCGAGTTTCCCAACGATTTCGCAAAGGAATTGACACTGGGAGAATCGGTAACCGTAGACCTGTTCAGCGAAGGCGAATGGGTCGATGTGGTTGGAATCTCGAAAGGAAAGGGATTTCAGGGAGTTGTAAAGCGTCACGGTTTTGGCGGAGTGGGCGGTCAGACTCACGGACAGCATAACCGCGGTCGCGCGCCCGGCTCTATGGGCGCATCATCTTACCCGTCCAGAGTGTTTAAAGGTAAAAAACTTGCCGGACGCATGGGGGGCGAAAGAGTGAAAGTCGTTAATTTGAGAGTGCTGAAAGTTATTCCCGAGAATAACCTCTTGCTGGTCAAGGGGTCTATACCGGGAGCAAAAGGCTCGTATTTAATAATTGAAGCATAGTCGTATGGAATTAGCATTATATAAGATTGATGGAAGCGAATCGTCGAAAACAGTGACTCTCGATGATTCGGTGTTTGGCATCAAGCCAAACGAACATGTGATGTATCTGGACGTTAAGCAATATTTGGCAAACAGGCGCCAAGGCACGCACAAAGCAAAGCAAAGAGCCGAAGTAGCGTACAGTACCAAGAAAATGGGCAGGCAAAAAGGCGGTGGCGGAGCGCGTCACGGAAGCATAAAGTCACCGATATATGTCGGAGGAGGACGTGTTTTCGGACCTGTTCCCAGAGATTACCGCTTCAAGCTGAATAAAAAAGTTAAATCGTTAGCGCGTCGCAGCGCACTTTCGGACAAGGCAAAAGGAAATGCAGTTATCGTTGTGGAAGATTTCACATTTGAAGCTCCGAAAACCAAAAAGTTTTTGGAAATAAGCAATAATTTGAAGATTTCGGATAAAAAATTCCTTGTTGTACTTGCGGAATCAAATAATAACGTATATTTGTCGTCCAGAAATTTACCGAAGGCGAAGGTCGTAACTGCTTCAGATTTGACTACTTATGACATTCTTAATGCGTCAAAACTAGTCCTTTTTGAGGGTGCAGTAGACAAAATTCACAGTTTATTCGGTGTTTCTAAACAGGAAAATACAGTATAAAATGGAAATATTATTTAAGCCGATAGTTACCGAAAAAATGGCGCATCAAGGCGACAAATTGAATCGTTACGGTATTGTTGTTGACCGTAAAGCCGACAAACTGCAAATAAAAAAGGCAGTCGAAGACTTTTACGGAGTGAATGTTAAAGCGATTAATACGATGAATTACAAAGGCAAACGCAAAAGCCGCTTTACAAAAGCCGGTATGCTGAAAGGCCGTACAAATCACTTTAAGAAAGCCATCATTACATTGAATGAGGGTGAGCGTATTGATTTTTATAAGAATATCTAAAAATTATGGGAGTAAGGAAATTTAAACCGGTTACACCCGGAACAAGAAATAAAATAATCGGGACGTTCGACGATATTACTTCTTCAACACCGGAAAAAAGTTTGCTGGTGCCACTGAAAAAAACAGGAGGACGTAATAATACGGGAAAAATGACCATGCGTCATATCGGCGGCGGTCATAAACGCAGATACCGTATCATTGATTTCAAACGTGATAAAGACGGAATCACTGCGACGGTAAAAACCATAGAATACGATCCCAACCGCAGCGCCCGGATTGCTTTAGTCACTTACGGTGACGGCGAAAAACGGTATATCGTTGCGCCCAACGGATTGAAAGTAGGGCAACAGATCGTTTCAGGAACTGGAATAGCGCCCGAAATCGGTAACACATTATTTTTATCCGAAATACCTTTGGGAACAGTTGTCCACAATATTGAGTTACATCCCGGGCAGGGAGCTGTAATGGCTCGCAGCGCAGGTTCTTACGCTCAATTACTTGCCCGCGAAGGAAGACACGCCGTACTGAAACTGCCCTCGGGCGAAACACGTATGGTGCTGGTTACCTGCAAGGCAACTGTCGGATCGGTATCGAATCCCGACCACAGTCTTGAGAGACATGGAAAAGCAGGCAGAAAACGCTGGATAGGACGCCGTCCAAGAGTAAGAGGCGTTGCAATGAACCCCGTCGACCACCCAATGGGAGGAGGCGAAGGACGTGCATCGGGCGGCCATCCGCGTTCGAGAAAAGGCTTGCTGGCTAAAGGATACAAAACTCGTGATCCGAAGAAAAATTCCAGAAAATTTATTTTGGAAAGAAGGAAAAAGTAATCACTTAAAATGTTGAAGTAATGAGTAGATCACTAAAAAAGGGACCGTATATCGAACCCAAGCTGGAAAAGAAGATAACAGCAATAAACGAAGGCGGCAAAAAAAGCGTAATCAAAACATGGTCGCGCGCATCGATGATTTCTCCGGATTTCGTCGGTCATACGATTGCCGTACATAACGGGATTAAATTTATCCCTGTGTATATCACTGAAAACATGGTTGGTCACAAGTTGGGCGAATTTGCTCCGACGCGTACTTTCCGCGGACATTCGGGAAATAGAAAATAATTGTGTAACACCGAAAATATCTGTAATAATATAATGGGTGAAAGAAAAAGATTGATGGCTGAGAGATTTAAAGAAGAGAAAAAAGTTATAGCCATCGCAAAATTGAATAACTGTCCGACGTCTCCGAGAAAGATGCGTTTAGTGGCAGACGTGATTCGCGGGATAGATGTAAACCGCGCACTGGATATTTTGAAATACAGCAAGAAAGAAGCCTCCGGCCGTCTGGAGAAACTGCTGCGGTCGGCTGTCAGTAACTGGAAAGCCAAAAATGAAAATTTGGACGTCGATCAGGCAAATCTTTATGTTAAAGAAATATTCGTTAATCAGGGACGAACATTAAAACGCATGCGTCCGGCGCCTCGCGGTCATGCAGGACGTATCCGTAAACGTTCCAACCATGTTACCGTAATAGTTGATTCTAAAATTGAAAAACAAACAGAAGAATAAAGTATGGGACAAAAAGTAAATCCGATAGGTAACAGGCTTGGAATTATCCGTGGTTGGGATTCCAACTGGTTTGGTGGACGGGATTTCTCCACTAAAATTGTCGAAGACCATAAAATCCGCGCGTATTTGAACACGCGCCTTGCAAAGGCAAGTTTATCTAAAATTATCATTGAGCGTACACTTAAGTTGATTACCGTTACTATTCACAGCGCTCGCCCCGGTACAATTATCGGACCGGGCGGCAAGGAAGTGGACAATCTCAAAGAAGAGTTGAAGAAAATCACAAGCAAGGATGTTCAAATTAATATTTTTGAAGTGAAACGACCCGAACTTGATGCGGTTATCGTGGCTAATCATATTGCCCATCAGCTGGAAGGCCGTATATCCTATCGCAAAGCCATAAAAATGGCGATAGCTTCAACAATGCGTGTAGGTGCAGAGGGTATAAAAGTCCAAATTTCAGGTCGTGTGGGCGGAGCCGAAATGGCTCGCTCCGAGACCTATAAAGAGGGCCGTATTCCTCTACATACTTTCCGTGCAAATATCGACTACGCTTTGGGCGAAGCCCTTACCAAAGTCGGTTTGCTCGGTATAAAAGTATGGATTTGTAACGGTTTGGTTTATGGAAAACGGGATCTTGAACCTAATGTTGGCGTATCGCCGGCAAATCTGGGAGGACATGGTGACCACAGAGGTCGCGGCGGAGACCGTGACCGCGACCGTGACCGCGAAAGAGGAGACCGCGACAACAGAGGTGATCGCGACAGACGTAAAAAACCGCGAAAACAGTAATATTTCTTATTTAAAAAAAAGGAACAATGTTACAGCCGAAAAAGACAAAGTATAGAAGGCAGCAAAAAGGAAAAATGAAAGGAATGGCTCAAAGAGGTCATGAACTTGCGTTCGGATCATTTGCCATTAAAGCAACAGATTATGCCTGGATTACAGGAAATCAGTTAGAGGCGGCGCGTCAGGCGATAGTTCGCTATATGAAGCGCGAAGGCCAGATATGGATCCGGATATTTCCGGATAAACCGATTACAAAAAAGCCCGCCGAAGTGCGTATGGGTAAAGGTAAGGGAGCTCCCGAAGGATTTGTAGCTCCCGTAACGCCGGGACGTATTCTCTTTGAAGCGGACGGAGTGCCATTGGAAGTGGCCAAGGAAGCGCTCAGACTGGGCGCTCAAAAGCTTCCGATCGTTACAAAGTTTGTTGTCAGAAGAGACTATTCCGAATAATTTATTGAAGGAAAAATGAAAAAAGCAGAAATTAAAGAGCTTAATACAAAGGATTTGAAGGACAGAGTTCAGTCCGAGAAAGCAGAGTATCTCAAGATGAAAATGGATCATGTCATTTCTCCTGCGGTGAATACGTCCAACCTGAGACAGGTGCGCAGAGGAATTGCACGCATGTTGACGGAATTGAGGCAACGTGAAATTAACGAACAAAAACAGTGATTCTCATGGAAAGAAATTTTAGAAAGGAAAGAATAGGGGTTGTCGTAAGTAACAAAATGGACAAATCCATCGTTGTTGCCGAGAAACGCAAGGTTAAACACCCTATCTACGGAAAGTTTGTTAATAAAACGACAAAGTATATGGCTCACGACGAGAAAAACGAGTGCAGTGAAGGCGATACGGTTCGTATTATGGAAACCCGTCCGTTGAGTAAAAACAAATGCTGGCGGTTAGTCGAAATTATTGAAAAAGTTAAGTAACGATGATACAGCAAGAATCAAGGCTGCAAGTGGCCGATAACAGCGGAGCTAAGGAAGTTCTTTGTATCCGCGTACTTGGAGGGACCCGCAAGCGGTATGCTACTGTGGGCGATAAAATAGTGGTGAGTGTAAAAGAGGCTATCCCGGGTTCTGAGGTCAAAAAGAAAACAGTTTCCAAGGCGGTTATTGTCAGGACAAAAAAGGAAATACGCCGTGCCGACGGTTCGTATATCCGGTTTGACGACAATGCATGTGTCCTCTTGAACAATCAGGGCGAAATCCGCGGTACACGTATTTTCGGCCCCGTCGCACGTGAATTGCGTGACAACTACATGAAGATTGTTTCACTTGCCCCTGAGGTATTATAATTATTGGAGGAAAAACATTATGAGTGTAAAGTTACGTATTAAGAAAGGAGATATTGTCAGGGTCATTGCCGGTGACGATAAAGGGAAGAAAGGAAAGGTTTTGGAAGTGATGCCCACAGAAAACAGGGCTATTGTCGAGGGTATCAATATCATGACAAAACATACCAAACCGAACTCCAAGCACCCGCAGGGTGCCCGTCTGAAACAGGAAGCGCCTGTTCATATCTCCAACATCCAGCTGATTTGTCCCGAAACGGACAAACCAACCAGAGTAGGCAGAATGGTAAGCGAAAAACCGGGCAAGGACGGCAAATCCCGTCTGGTACGCTATTCCAAACAGGCTAAAAAAGAAGGTATAATTAAAGTAATAGATTGATAAACTGATGGCAAAGAAAAAAGGAGAAGAGGCTCCCGTTATAACGGCAACGCCCAAGGGATATATTCCTGCTCTTAAAAAACAGTATAGGGAAGTGATAATTCCCGCTTTGATGAAGGAATTTGAATACAAAAGTGTAATGCAAGTTCCAAAATTGCAGAAAATAGTTATTAATCAGGGAGTCGGCGCGGCAGCGGTCGGAGACGACAAAAAGAAACTGATAGAGGTGGCTCAGCAGGAACTGTCCGCTATCGCGGGACAAAGGGCCGTGATCACACGTTCGAAGAAGGATATTTCCAACTTCAAACTCCGCAAAGGTATGCCGATAGGTCTGAAAGTCACTCTGCGGGGCGACAGGATGTACGAGTTTTTCGAACGGTTAATAGCTATAGCTCTACCACGTATCCGTGATTTTAAAGGTATAAACGACAAATTTGACGGAAGAGGAAACTATACTTTAGGTATAGAAGAACAAATAATTTTCCCGGAAATAGATATAGACAAAGTCTCGAAAATCATGGGAATGGAGATATCCTTTATCTGTTCGTCCGATTCGGATAAAGAATCATACTCGCTGCTCCGTCTTTTCGGATTACCATTTAAAAACGCTAAAAAGAACGATTAAGTATGGCAAAAGAATCAATGAAAGCACGGGAAGTTAAACGTGCGAAACTTGTGGCAAAGTATGCAGAAAAACGAAAAGCTCTGAAAGAAGCCGGCGATTATGAGGGTTTAGCCAAATTGCCGAAAAATTCAAGCAGAGTACGTTTGCATAATCGCTGTTCGCTGACAGGACGCCCCAAAGGCTATATGCGCCTGTTCGGACTAAGCCGAATACAGTTTCGCGAAATGGCTTCCACTGGTCTGATTCCGGGTGTGAAGAAAGCAAGCTGGTAGAAAGTCCGCATTAAATCAGTAACATCAAAGATTGATGCGGACAGATAAACAATAGTGTTTGTCAAAAAATATTTTTTCGTTTCGAATTTCGAATAGCATTTTATAATGCTTTATGTGTAAAATCTAAAGCCAAAAATGGCGTGTCTCCGAGAGATACGCCGTTTTTTTGTTTTTCTATGACGCAGCAGAATCTCCATCAAGACGCAGCAAAATCTCCATCAAGACGCAGCAAAATTTTCTTCAGCATGCAAAATAAGATTGCGAAAAGCGTCATTACCCTTTCAGTTGCGGTATGAAACGGTTATTTTATTTACAACCCAAACGAATTTGAGAAAAATACGCTGTCGGCGAATATACTGCTGCCGGAACTTTTTTATTTCGCAATGATGTAAATTAAACTTGAGTAGTTATTCTGTTTCCGGGCGATCCGATTGGAGCGATATCCGTGCCAAAGACCGTGCAGCAGTGCGCTTATCTTTCCCCGTCCTTTCAATTCTTCGCTCATTATGCTCACATAATAAGAGTCAAACTTCATCGGTCTTGTCGAATC
>JAISPE010000214.1 GCA_031275145.1 Prevotellaceae bacterium
GTTATGGAATTTTCGCAGTCAGCTATGGCCAGCACATGCGAGTACGAAGCATTTCCGACTTTGTACGAGTGTACGGCCGTTTTTTTGTATCCATCGGGAAATACCAGAGCCAGAAACACTTTTTCGACCTTATTGCTGTATGGCTCGGCATAGATCAGATAACTGTCTTTTGCTATAATCGAATCGCGGCCGTTGCGTTTCACCAATCCCGCAGCTACGGGTATTTTTCCGGAAACGCCTTCGTACGATTGAATTATCTTTGTCAGTTGAGAGCCTGCGTCTATGGAAACCGTACGGGTTTCACCGTATTCTTTTCCGGCGACATTAAGTTTGTTATACGTCAGTTTCAGGGTTGAACGGACAGGGCCGTTCTCAAGCAGCTGTTGAGATGCGAAGTTTTCGTTCAGCCACAGCGAATCGTTCACAAAGGGGGCAATTCCTCCTGCCCCCAGTGAACGACCAACCTTATAATCATCAAGACCTTCGCCATGGTCTTCATGATACGAAGCTTTTCCCGACAAATCGTTTTCATACCATTTGTCGATAATTAATTCGTCCGTCCTTTTATACCAAACGTCTATCCCGTTACTTGGTCCGTCTACGGGTTTCAGCGCAGGTCCGTATATCCGGAAAGCCACTTTATCGTTTTCCCAGGCAAAATCATCTTTCCTCTCCCTGATAAACCGCGCATAAGTTTTAGACTTGAACTCACGATTCTCTTTCCCCTGTTTCAGGACAAAAGACTGAGTCTCGTTAGCCTTTATATCAAGTTGAAAAATAAACTTTTCGTCGTATGTTATCTGGTAAGCCACAGATGCTCCTTTCGGGTCTGTGAGTTCGAGTTTGCGATAATCGGGCGTCCCGAGTTTTTGTTTCACATCATGCAGGGGTATTTCCACCGTCTGGCTTTTCCTGTCGAAACCGGAAGGATTTTGTACTGTTAATATCATTGTCTTCCTGGAACACGACGATACGGACAGCGCCAAAACAGCAACAGTGAAAAACAGAATCCTCTTTTTTCCGTGATATGAAAACACCGGGCCGGACATGTTTACAGAATTTACAGTTAACGGCTTATGACAGCGCAGCCACTGCCGAGCCAATCAGGTTGGCATTGGCCATTACGGGAATATGCACCTGTATGTCGAGACCGAATTCGGCCAGCAGTTTATGGAGGTCATCCAAAACGATTTCCCTGTAATTCTTGTCGTGGCAGTCATGACTCCAGAACAGACTTCCTTCCGCTGTCAGACAGACATTTTTAATGGAACTGTCATGCGAATGTAAAACTAAAATCAAACCGGCAAGCGAAGCCGCAACGAGCTTTGCCGACCTCTGATAAATCCACCGCGATACGCGTACGTATCTCTTTTTGTGGATATCGGGGAAATTCATTATGCCTGTCAGTTTTTGAGCATCGAATTTCTCTTCAAATTTGTCGCACGGGAAAACCGATTTCAGGATTTCGCCGAGATACATTCCGGAGACGCCCTTTTCGAAACGTTGCCGTCCTTTGCTGTCGGAACAGGCATCGACTTTGTCGTCAATACCGGTCAGGTGCGGAGGATAGAAGTTCCCGGATTCCAGATTGATGGGGATCAAACCTTTCTGGGTATAGCCCGGGTCAAGTTTCTTTATCCTGTCCGATTTGATAAAGGTAGCCATGTTTGTACCCGTTCCCACAATCAGGCCGATATGAGCCTGAGAATTTCTGTCGGTCAATCCTGAGAAAAGGCTGGCGATCGTGTCATTAATGACCTTGATACTCTTAAAATTCGCCTGTTCCAGATTTGCATTCAGATATTCCATCAAAGGTTTGCCCACAAAATCGTCGAGCATTTCCACGATGTTCACGCCTTTTGTCCAGCGAAGCAGTTTTGCATCGCCATTCAGCGCAGGTTCAGCCGGATACGAAAAACAGTATCCGATAGAGTTCACGCCTTCCAGATTGAGTTCACTGATAAGATCGGCTATTTCCTTGAACAGGTTTTCGCGGGTAAAACCTTCTTCTTTCATCAGCGAAAGGTCTTTTTTAAAGCCGTTTTCGGGATGAATCACGGGTTTGCCGTCAATGAAATCCACTATTGCCGCCCTGTAATTAGTCCCGCCAAGGTCGAGAACGAGGGCTTTTCCCTGCTCGATATTTTTGTTGGGATTAATGTACGTCGGAAGACACTGAACTTCCATGTTGTCTTTTTCAAGACCTTCACTTACTTTCTTTTCAAGAGACAGAGCAATGTCCTTTAGCTCTTTAGTCCCCAAATCAAATATATTCTTCTTCATAGAGATTGTTGTTTTAATTATTAAAATTATTTTTCTCTGGTCGCAAAGGTACACTTTTTTTTAAATTCGCAAACGGTTTGATGAGAAAAAATTTTATTCGTGTACCGGATATATCTAAAAAAGGGCAGTTTAGAGTTTTCTATACTGCCCGTGTTAATATTATTTAATGACAAAAAATTATTATTCTTTCATTGATTTTATCCATAAATCTATTCTTTCGGGGGTTTTGTCTTCTTCGTTATCATTATCTATTGCCAGGCCTACGAATTTACCGTCAATCACGGCGTCGGTATCGTCCGTTTCGTATCCCCCGGTCGATATGCTGCCAACAATTTTACATCCCCTGTCCTTTATTGCGTCGTAAATTTTACGCATCGCTCCGCAAAACGAATCGGAATAGGTGTACGAATCGCCACAGCAAAACAAGGCTACGGTTTTTCCGCTTAAATCCGCGGATTTCAGAGTGTCGAGATATTCCTCCCAAAAATACTGCAAGTCGCCGAGTCCTGTGGACGACGAGCCGAAAATCAGAAAGTCATACGCCGATAAATCTCCGCTGCCGGATTCGATATTATGCACGTCGCCTGATGCGATACCCAGTTTTTTGGCAATTGTTTCGGCAACTTTTTCTGTCGTTCCTGTTGTAGAACCATAAAATATTCCTGTCTTTCCCATAATTTTTTAATTTTTTTAATTATTACTTACAAACATCATTTTTAATTTTTAAGACTGCAAAGTAAATGAAAAAAACAAATATGCCGAAAAAAAATCAATAGATATTATTTATGAGCCGATATGTTCCGTTATTTTCATTCCCGTAATGATATAGAAATTATTCCTCGCGCGGTACAGTTTTGTGATATGGGATTGCGGGTCAAGCCCGCAATGACGACAGTACAACCTCAAGTTCGATTTCAACAGGAGTATCCCCATAATATGTCAAGCCCGTAATCACAGCAGGCGTCAGCCGTCATTGCGGTCTTGACCCGCAATTTTCCGTTATCACAAAACTGTACCGCGCGAGGAATAATTGACTTCGTCGAGCTAAAGGTTCTGTCAAAAAGGAATTTTGTCAATTCTCAACTATATAATTACATTTAGGGATACAGCACGCGGAGATATTTTCAATTAAGCAGCTGAATATAAGTACTGTTTTT
>JAISPE010000227.1 GCA_031275145.1 Prevotellaceae bacterium
GGCGAAGTGATGCTACAGCTGCTGCGCACGTTTCTTACTTATGTTGTTATGGCGTTTTTTGTGGCTGTCCCGTTCGGCTGGTATCTCATGCGGATGTGGTTAGACGATTATGCGTACCGGATCAGTCTCAGTCCGTGGATATTTGTCGCTGCCGGAGTGTTCTGTTTTCTTGTCTCGCTGGCGACGGTGTTCTGGCAAAGCCGCGTCGCCGCAAACGCCAATCCGATTAATGCTATTAACGAAATGTGATTGACATTCAGCCCGGATATTCTATTCTTGAATGGTAAATATTTTTCAGTTTGTTTTTTATTATGTTTTTAGCGGCATTAATTTCTTTAAGGGTGATATTTGAATCGTTGTAAAGGCCTTCGGAATGCTGGCGGTCGATAATTTTATCAACCAGATCGTTCAGTCTGGTTTCGTCCGGATGCGGGAGGCTTCTGGATGCGGCTTCACACGAGTCGGCCATCATGACGACAACCATTTCTTTTGTCGAGGGATTCGGGCCGGGATACGTGAATTTCCGGATAGCGTCCTTATCGTCAGGATGTTCGTTCATATATCTCATGTAGAAAAAATATACCAGCGATTTGCCGTGATGCGTTTTTATAAAATCGGTTATAGCATTAGGGAGATGGTGTTTATGAGCAAGTTCAACCCCGTATGTAACGTGTTCGATGATTATTCCTGCGCTTTCTTCCGGAGAGATTTTGTCGTGAGGACTGTTTCCGGAAGGTTGATTCTCGACAAAAAAGGCAGGGTTTTTCATCTTGCCGATATCGTGATACATTGCTCCTGCGCGCACTAATAAGGGGTCGCCGCCGATGTCGCTGATAACCGCTTCGGCTATATTGGCCACCTGTAAAACGTGCTGTGCCGTTCCCGGAGCTGTTTCCGTCAATTCTCTGAACAGTTTGCGGTTGGTATTGGACAGTTCGACAAGCCGCGATATCGAGACAAACCCGAAAAGACGTTCAAACAGGAATGTAAACTGGTATAATATTATTACCAGCAGACTGTTTATCAGCAGTAAAAGCGGAACATACCATGTGAAGTCGGAAAGACTGCCTTCGTGAAGCAGCTTCAAAGAGACGTATCCGGTTATATAGACCAGCAAAATCAACAAACCCGTAAAAAACAATTCTTTGCGTTCGTAGCTTCTTTTAAAACCGATAACGGCAGTCACCCCCGCCATGGAATTGATAAACACAAATTCAAAACTCGCCGGCACAAAACTCCCGATAAGAAGAATCATGAAAAAATACATGTATATGGCTGGACGCGAGTAAAAAAATGAAGAAATATATATCGGGACAATAGTAAACGGAATAACGTAAATCAGATTCGGATGTACCTTCAAAATCTGCAATGCAAGAATAATGAAAGACGTCAGTAATATAACTATGAAAATAATACACTTGTTTTCAGTGAGCATTGTTCGCCGGAAAGTCATGAGCAGGGCGAATATGCAGCCCATACATCCGAAAACAAGAAACAGCCGTCCAAGTACCGTCAAAAATCTGTTTCCTCCGATAAGGTTTTTTTCGTATTCTTTTTTCAGAGACATAAGGATTTTAAATATCTCCGGAGTAATCTGTTCGCCATAAGAGATTATCCGGACTCCTTCGCTTATCATTCCTTCGGTCGGCAATATCGCTTCGAGATTTTTGTGTCTGATTTTCGAAGTCAGTGTTTCGTCGAAAATCAGATTGGGAGCGATGAACTGGGAAAGATTCATACTGTCTACCGGATAATATTTCAAAATTGCGTTTTGTATGTATTCGTAAGCGGAATTTTGAGTAAATATTTCGGAAACGGGAATCTCTTCGTATGTATTTCCCCTGACTACGGCTATCGATCTGTCCTTAAGCTCCGGGAATTTGGACGCATCGATTATTCCTCTGTTATATAAAAAAATAAACAGATCCTGCAGTGAGACGAACTCTTTACTGTCGCCGTCGGGGTTGATTTTTTCCTTCAAAAGAGCCAGCTGTTTGACAACAGTTAAAGAATCAAGGATAAAATAATTTAACGACTGTTTCTGGATACGGATCTGCTCTTCCAGCAATTCCGCATCGCTTTTGTAAACAGGGAAATCGAAAGGAGCATTCAATTCTTCGTGCATCCACGGCTCGCCCTGATTGAACTCGTATTTGAATCTTCCGCTTCCCGGCATGAAAAACAGTATTGTAACCGAGGCTATAAAGAAAAGAATTATAGCGTTGCGGTATTGCCGTATATTTATTTTCTGACTCATTCTCTTTTAATTTCTATACTGTCGGGGGTATATTCCAACAGAAAACATCCTTCATTAACAAAACCGTCACTGATATTGTTTTTTACGAGTTTATATCGCGACTGTAACATTACCGACTCAAATCCGGAAACACAGTCCTGAAACTCTGTTCCGTATTTTCTCAGTACGGCAAGGAAATAGTACACAGCGTCGTATCCGAGAAAAGCGTGTTTTCCGGGCTCGCTGTTGTATGCTTTGCGGTACAGCTGTACAAACAGTTTTGTCGCTTCGCTGTTATAATCGACAAAAACAGGCTGTGCCAGATGTACATTCATATTGAAATAAAGACCGTTGTGAATTAATCCAAAACTCTGCCACTTGTCGCTTCCATAAACGCTTAACCGTTTTTTCGCCAGATTCAGCCGGCTTATCACGTCGGAGACGAACGGTTCGTCTTTCAGCGGTTTGGCAACGGGACATACAAAAATCAGGTTCAGTTTGCCGGCGTCCAGAATATTTTCGTATTCCAGATACTTGAGTCCCATTTGATGCGTCTGTTCAGTAAATTTTCCGAAACGTTTTTTCAGCGCCGACCGGTATTTGTCCAGCATCAGGCTGTCCGGTTTGACCGGTTTGACCAGTATCGGGACAACGTCTTCGTTATACTGTTTGCTCACAAGTTTCCGCAGCATATCGTCTTCCGACGGATGCAACTGTATGACATACGGATTGTTTTCGACAAAAGAACGGGCTTTGCTTTCGTGCGGTATGACTAAATGTATGCGGTTTTCGGCGGCATAGGCGGCAAGTCTGCCGAGGTCGCCGACAGAACTTTGCGCGATTATCAGACTGGATTCTCTCAATTCCGGCGAATTTAATATGCGGTCGATACTGTTACTGTTTCCGCAGTCAAAGGAATTTAATTTTACCGTCAAACCGTTATTTTTCATTTCATTCACAGCAATCAGCGCTCCGCACAGAAACGGGGCGCCCGTTAAATCCGTCGTTCCGTCATTTTTTTTCAAAGGCATCACAAGCGATATTTTAAATACTGTCCCCGATTTATAGACATATTCGGCGCAGTCGGCGTTGCTGTTGACGGCGACCGACTCTTCGGGTACGGTACTGTTATTCTTCCAGTTGAATGTGAATGCGGGATTTATTGCCGGCTGTTTTTCCTGCTCTTTCTTTTCTTTATTATCGGACGTCTGTGCTTTGGCTGTATCCTGTTTTTTTACAGGAACACGTATTTCCGAACCTGTGGGAGGCTTGTTTTCTATTCCCGGATTGATATTCTTTATGTCATCTGCATCGGTAGCAAACTGTTTTGCAATGCTCTTCAGTTTGTCACCCTGTTTTACCCTGTATAAAATAAAATTCCACTGATCATGAGGATATTTTTCGATAAAATGGCTGTAATTCGGAATTTTTATCTTCATCCCTTCAACTATTTTTTCAGGCTCGGAAATGGTAGTATTGACCTCAAGTATTTCGTTTACGGAAAGATTGTATATTCTGGCAATCTGACTTAATGTTTCGTTTTTTCTGATTATGTGAAAATCGTAAAACAAAGTCCCGCTTCTGTATCCGGGCATCTTTTGCGCCGGAGAATAATTCATATACAATAGAAAAACTGTGACGGTACACAAACACTTATAAAAAAATTTCATAAAATAATTTACTTTCAAAAAATTATAATTTTTCACAAAAGTACTAAAAATTTGATATAAGCAAGAGAATTTTCTTCTGCCGTTTAAGGATGTGAAATCAATAATTTCTTTTTTACCGTAAAAACATGTTCCCGCCTCCCTAAAATCCCGTCAGGGATGGCATGTCGATACGGGAAGATTTTCACCAGTTTATATGAAGAACAATATTTTACCGAGATGTCATTCGATGCTGTTCGAGAGCGGGATGTTATTGCGGATGTAGAGAGTCGTGTATTTCTGGATTGCTTCGTCGCTGCGCTCCTTACAATGACGCTTTTTGTAAATGGCACATTAACAGTCTTTTCGTTATTGCAAAATCAACCCTTATTTCCCAAGAGTTTTCCCGTTTCTTCGACATTGCGGGGACAAACAACCTCATTTACACCTAATTTTCCAAACAAAACAACCTCAGTAGCCTGGAAATGTGATATAAACCACAGACCTCATTACCGCATTAAATCAACGGCATCCGGTTAGCTTTAATGAG